>JACPPO010000094.1 GCA_016190945.1 Acidobacteriota bacterium
CAGCGCGGTGCTGCACTGGCTGTATTTCACGCCGCTCAGGCGCCACGGCGCCTTCTGGAACAGCTTCGTCGTCTGGTCGTCACTGATTGGGACGGTCATGTGCGGCATGGGGATCGCCATCGGTATCTGGCGCTACTCCTTGTCGGGGCGTTTCCGCCTGAAACGGGTGCCGTCGCATTCGCCGTACGCCGGGTGGATGAAGTGGCACCACTATACCGGGCTTGTCGTAGGGTTCTTCGCGTGCATGTGGGCGTTCAGCGGAGCGCTCTCGCTGGCTCCTTTCCAGTTCCTGAGGGGGAGCCCCGCGACCCTCGCGTATCGCGAGGCCGCGACGGGCGGACCAATCGATCTGAGGCCGCTCACGGTTGAGCGTGTGCGCGAGGTCGCAGCGGCCGTCGGCCAATCCTTCGCGCCCAAGGAGCTGGACTTCTTCCAGTTCCAGGGCGAGCCCTACTTCATCGCGTACGTTCCGCCATCTGCATCGGAATCGGCGCCCTGGAGGAACTCGGACATCGCGGCCGCCACCAACTTGAACATCGATCGGGAGCATGTGCTCGTATCGGCGCTGCGGCCGGAGGCCGGCACCTTTACGACGTTCGAGAAGGAGCCAATGTGGGACGTCGCAAAGGCGGCCATGCCAGGCGTGCCGATGCAGGATGCCGTGTGGCTCAATGAGTACGATGCGTACTATTACAGCCAGAAGGGCTTACGGCCCTTGCCGGTCCTGCGTATTCGCTACGCGGACCCACGGCGGACCTGGCTGTACCTCGATCCACAGCACGGGGTCATCGCCTCAAGACTGGAGCGCGCGAGTCGATGGAACCGGTGGCTGTATCACGGCTTCCACAGCCTCGACTTCCCGTTCATGTACTACAAGCGGCCCCTATGGGACATTGTCGTCATACTGCTCAGCCTGGGAGGCATCGCGATGAGCGTTACGTCGGCGTGGCCCTCGTGGCGACGCCTCGTCCGGCATGCATCCGCATTCGCCAGGTGGTTGCTGCCCCTGAACTGGCGCCTGCGGAAGTTACTACCTGCACCAGTGGCGGGAACGTCCGCGGCATCGCGCGACCAGCTTTCAGCCGACGCCTGATCCCGCGTGGCGTGCTGATTGACGGCCAGCGCGGTCCGGCCCGCCGGTGTTATGACCTGGACATCGGGACAAAATCCGAACCGAAAAATGTCGCCGTATCGGGCGCGCCGTCGACGACAACCGCCGGCTCGTCGCCGTAGCGGGAGAAAGTGTGCGGGCTCAAGACGCTTCAAGAGAGCCAGGGAAAGCGACTTGTGCTTCACGAACGGTTTTCGATGTCAGCGGCGATCTCAAACCGGAAGGCGTACTCCGAGCCGACTCCCCCAACCACAATCACATCGCCGGGCCGTAGCTCGGTGCGTCCCCCTGCCCGGTCGCCTCCGATCAGCCTGCCAGCCACAAGCGTCCCGCACACACTACCGCGGTCAACCAGGAACCATCGACTGCCCAGCTGCTCGATTGTGAAGTGTTCGCGCGAAATGTAGAACAGGTCTGACCACCGCGGCTCCAACAGATACACGTCGTTCAGCGGCGGCTCAACGCTCAGTCGCAGTTCTGTAATAAGCGTTCGCGGAGGATTCGACGACCGACTTTCCCTCCCAACCTTGAATGGATAGTTGGCGATGAGTACCTCATCTCCGCCGCCAAGAGCGAGCTTCGCCGCCGGCGTCAGGGCGACAAGCGTTGCGACCGCGGAAGGAGGAGTCATGAATACCTGCCTGAAGTATCGGTACAACGGTGAATGCGGTCCAGGCTGGGGCGATGTTCCTGCCGGCTCGTTGGTGCGCGCTCCTGATCGTTTGTGTCCACTGCGGCAGGCACCCCAAAGACTTCGCGCCAGTGGACATCGAACACTGGTCCCAGGTCGTGAACTAAGACCTCCCGCCCGCGCCGGAGTCCTGCGTGCACCACATCCGGCCGTACCGGTCAGCCGCCATGACGAAGGCGGCCTTACGAGGACAGAAAGGTTACGATTCGAAGGGATCGGGACGCGTGAAGCCGGAGGAGCGCGGCCGGCGTTCCTTCCATACCGACATGACATGACCACCATTGGGTCGACCGTGCACATCGTGGGCGACGTTCGCAGCGACGAAGATCTGCTGATCGAAGGCCGCGTCGAGGGAAGCATTCAGATCGGAAATGCCGCCCTCACGATCGGACCACGCGGCCGGTTAGAAGCGGACGTTCGCGGGAAGACCATCACCGTCCGCGGGGAGGTGCGCGGGACGATCTCAGCGGCGGAACGAATCGACGTTGCTGCCTCAGCCTCGGTGAAGGGCGACCTCTCTGCCAATCACGTCATCATTGCTGAAGGCGCGACCTTCAACGGTCGAATAGACATGGGTCGCCGCACAATCGCAGCCAAGGTGGCGCGGTACCGGGCTGAAGAGGAACGCAAACGACAGTAAGCGATCATCGAGTCGCACGTGCGATTGCTCGACGCTGAGCATTAGGATCGGTCACCGGCGCGAGAAGCTGCAACTCGCTTCTCGACCCCCCCCGCCCCGCTCGTTCGTCGACGTGGGGCTGCTCTACTGGCGCACCAATCTGCTCGACCCCTCCGCCCCGTTCGCTTGTCGAGCTGCGACAGGCGGGCGCGGCGCGCCGCGCCCGCGATGCCGGGGCGTTTCTTCGGCATGTTCGAGGAGAACGGCCCGGTCGTTGAATTACCTGTCGCTACCGACGTGACGACGCGGGGTACGAGTCTCGCGCGAAGGTTCACGAAAGCCTTAGTTGACAAGGATCTGAGTCGGCGGTACGGTGCTTGACATGGGATCGCTTCGTCAATCCATCGACCCGCGCGACGCTGCTCCCGACGTCTGTTCGCCCGCGCCGCGCTGGCTTCCTTGCGCCTTCAGCAATCTCGGTCGCGGCGTCTTCTGACGAAGCATCCTCGTTCGCGCTACCCGATCGCCTAATCCCGCTCGCGTGCGGCCCCCGCGCGTGTCAGGTGAGTACGCCAAGAAGGGGCGGAACCACTGCGCGGGCGATCGCTCCATCTTCACAAGGAGCCTTCTATGGACAGAGATGAGAGATACGAGAGATACGTCGCCGAGATTGACCAGTGGCGGATACGGGCCGCGCGCGCTGGAGGTGCGCTCATGCGCTCGGGCCGCACGATCATCGGCATCGTCGCGGGAGTGCTGGCCCTGCTGATGCTCTTCAGCGCGCTCTACCAGGTGCAGCCAGAGGAGGTCGGCGTGGTGCTTCGCCTCGGCCGGTACGTTCGAACGACCGAGCCCGGCCTGCGGATGAAGATGCCCTTCATCGAACAGGTGCAGAAGGTCCAGGTGCAGCGGCAGCTCAAGGAGGAGTTCGGGTTCCGCACCGAGGAGGCGGCCGTGCGCACGACCTTCAGCCGCGGTGACTTCACCGCCGAGGCCGTGATGCTGACCGGCGACCTCAACGTCGCCGTCGTCGAGTGGATCGTCCAGTACCGCGTGGCCGATCCCTACCAATATCTGTTCAAGGTGCGCAACCTGACCGACACGTTCCGCGCGATGAACGAGGCGGTGATGCGCGAAGTCGTGGGCGATCGCACCGTCACCGAAGTGCTGACGGTCGGGCGCCAGGGCATCGAGACGCGCGTCGAGGAGCGCCTGCGGGCGCTCACACAGCAGTACGAGATGGGAATCACGATCGAGCAGGTCGTGCTGCAGGACGTGAATCCGCCCGATCCGGTGAAGCCCTCGTGGGACGAGGTCAACCAGGCGCAGCAGCAGCGCGA
>JACPPO010000095.1 GCA_016190945.1 Acidobacteriota bacterium
CAGTTCTACGATCCGTCCGAGTACGCGCGCGCGACGGCGGACCTGGACAGGGACCGGTCGGTTCGGCTCGTGACCGTGGGTCAGTGGAACGACAGCGAAGTGCGCCTCTACAGACTGGAAGGGGCGAGCTGAGCCGTGGGTGAAGGATGGTGGACCTGACCGGGATCGAACCGGTGACCTCCTGAATGCCATTCAGGCGCGCTCCCAACTGCGCTACAGGCCCACTCTTGCCAGGCGCGGAACACCCATCGTAACACGCTGCTTACGGAGGGCTTGCCCGCCGTAGTCCGCCTCCGCGAACCGATAGCGGGCGCGCCCTCGCCCGCCGAAGCCCGCATTCGCGGCGCCACCGCAGGCGAAGGCGGGACCTGGGCTGTCACGGCGTCCGGCCAGACTCGGCAGGATGAGGTCTATACGGAGGAGGGCGTGTTGCGACGATGGGCGAGCGTGAGCCATTCGGTCAGCTGTCGTGCGGCCTCATCCGGGGTATGCCCGTAAAACGGCATCATAGCCGTCGGGACGCCTGGCGTACGCAGCAACTGTGCACGCCAACGGTTGCTGACGAGCATGACCTCAATGAGGTACGCGCGCCCGCCGATGGTTTCTTCGAAGCGGTAAACGATCACGGTGCGATATCTGAACGGAGGGGGAACGGCAGTCGATCTTACGCTTCGGCCGCTGCAGATCAAGCGAAGCGCGACGCGAAGGCGGTGTCCACAACGTCGCGGATGCGAAGCGTCGAGCCATCCTCCGGAAGAAAAATTTGCGTCAGCAGGTTCTTAACAGCTTTTGCACGCGTCATCAACAACTTTTCCACAACCCGCGTTTTGACAGGCCGTGATGCACCCCGACCGCGAGGTTACAATGAGGCACCGCGCGGGATACGTGGAATATCTGTGATCACGAGACTCGGTTTGTTCGCGTTGTTCTGCCTTGCGGCGCCGGGCATTGCCGCGGCGACCTCGGACGCGATGCTGTTCCGGCTGTTCCTCATAGATGGCACCAGCGTCGTCAGCTACGGCGAATTTGCGCGCGTCGACGATCGGGTCGTCTTCTCCATGGTGATAGGGGGCGAGGTGGAGCCACGCCTGCACGCCGCGACGTTGCCGGCGAGCGCTATCGACTGGGCGCGTACGGATCGGCATGCCGCCTCCACCCGGTATCAGTGGTACGCCCAGACCCGCGGGGAGGACGATTTCCTGCGCTTGAGCAATGGAGTAGCCGGCGTGCTGAACGACGTGCTGCTGACTACCGACCGGACGCGGGCGCGCGAAGTCGCGCAGCAGGCGCGGGCGACGCTGGCCGAATGGCCGCGGGAGCATTACGGTTATCGCCAACAGGACGTGCGGGAAATCCTTTCGTTTCTCGACGAAGTCATCTCAGATCTGCGCGCCTCTGCTGGCATGACCTCGTTCGACGTGGCGCTCGTGGCAATGACGCCCGACATCGTCCTGGAGCCGTTGGCGACCATGCCGTCGCTGCGCGACCAGATCGACCAGGCGTTCCGCGTGGCCTCGTTCGCAGAGCGGTCCTCGGAGCGCGTGGCCCTGCTCCAGACGGTGCTCCGGCTGCTGGACGAAGCGGGGGCCGTGATTCCGCCGGCGGACGCGGCCGCGCTGCGGCGGCTCGCCGATACGCGGATTCAGGAGGAGCAGGTTATCGACGCCCGGTACGGCGAATTGACCCGCCGGCTGCTGGCCGCCGCGAACCGCGGGGCGGCGCGTGCGCGAATCGGCGATGTCGAGCGCGTCCTCGATCGGATTCCCCGCGAGGATACGCGACTCGGCCGCCGGCGGCCCGAGATGGTGCAGGCACTCCGTGCGTCGGTGCTGGCGCAACTGGATGCCGCACGGCGCCTGCGCCTGCTGCGGGACCAATGGGCGATCCGGCTCTCGCTGTACCGCGACTATCAACGCTCCGTGGGCGCGCAGTTGCTCCAGCTCGTGAAGTCGCAACCGGCGCTTGAAGCCATCCGCCGCCTTGATGGTCCGACCCCGGATGCGCTCGTGACGCTTCAGGCGAGGCTGCGTGGCGGCGCCGAGCGGCTGGATCGGATCCGGCCCCCAGGCGACCTGCGGATCACGCACGACCTTCTCGTGGGAGCGTGGCGATTTGCGGAAAGCGCGGTGAACGGCAGATACCAAGCGGCGCGCGCCGCCAGCGTCACGACCGCCTGGGAAGCCTCGTCCGCCGCCGCCGGCGCCCTGTTGCTGCTCTCACGCGTCCAGCAGGAGATTCGCGAGCTGCTCGAACCGCCACGACTGCAGTGATCGCCCCTCGCGCGACCCGGCTCGTGCGAGTGCCGGACCTTCATACGTTCCGCCAGGCCACGGTAGACCTCGCCTGCGGTGGGACTCCCGTCGAGGCTCGCAACCGGCTCGTCGTCGTGCCGACCCGCGCAGCGGCGGCCTATCTCCTCCAATCGATCGAGAGCCGACTCCTCTGGGCGGACCACGCCCTTGTGTTGCCCGATCTGATTACTCCAGGGGAGCTGGCTGCGCGGTTGGGGGAGCGGCTGGTACAGCACCCTGTCCTGCTCACAGATACCGAACGTGAAGTGCTGGCGGGCCAAGCCTGCCGGACGGCTATCGAGGAGGGAAGCGAGCCCCCTTTTCGCCTGCGCGCCGGCCTCATCGCCGAGATCGTGCGGTTCTACGACACCCTTCAGCGACACCTCAAGAGTGTCGACACGTTCGAGCGCCTCGCCCTTGGCGCGCTGGAACCTGGTGCCGCGGAGGATCGAGGAGCCGAACGGCTCGTCCGGCAGACCCGTTTTCTGGTGAACGCGTTCCGGCATTTCGAGCGGCTCGTTGAGGCGACAGGCCGGATTGACGAACATACGCTTCGACGTCGGCTGGTCGGTGAACCGGCATCGGATCCCTGGCGGCAGATCGTGCTGGCGGTTGGCGATTACGCGTTCGACCGCCAGGGGCTGTTTCCGGCGGACTGGGATCTGCTGACGCGGGTGCCGGGCCTCGAACGCCTCGACATCGTGGCGACCGACGCCATGGTGGCCGGCGCCTTCCACCAACGACTTCACCAGCTGCTGCCTGGAATCGAGGAGACGCGCATCGCGAGCGATCACCGGAGGCCGCCACCGGTTCTGCTCGTGCCGCCGGGCAGCGCGCTGACTCACACGGCACGCGATCGGGAGGAGGAGGTTGCAGGCTTCGCCCGCTGGGTGCGGAGGGAAATGCGGAGGACCGACGCCGGTGCGATCTCTGGCTTGGATCGGATGGCACTGGTCGTGCGCCGCCCGCTGCCGTATGTCTACCTCGCGCGCGACGTGCTGAGCTCCGCGGGTATTCCCTCGCAGATGTTCGACGCGTTGCCGCTCGCGTCGGAGCCATACGCGGCCGCGTTGGACCTGGTGATTGATTTCGTGAGGGGCAACTATGGACGCGGTCCGGCGGTCGCGCTGCTGCGCTCTCCACATTTCCGCTTTGGTCCCGACGGTGCGCCCCTTACGCCGCGCGAAGTGGCCGCGCTCGACCGCGCCCTCAGCGACGCCGGCTACCTGGGTGACATCGACACGCTCGAGCGCCTGGTCGCGACGTGGCGCGAGGCGAAGTCTGGGTCGCAGCCGCCGAAGGCTCTTCGGGCCGCTGAAGTAGTTGTCGAGGCTGCACGCCAGCTCGCGCCATTGCGGTCGGCAGCGCCGTGCGCGGCGCAGCTCGATGGCCTGCTGGCGTTTCTCAGGCGTTACGAACACCTTCCGCGACCGGACGACCCGCTGCGGCCACGGCAGCTGCGGGGCCGCGCGGCGGTCGTCGACGCGTTGACGGGCCTGCGCGACGCCTATGCGCGGTTCGATCCGCTCGCGGTTGATTTCGATACCGTGGCCGCCGTCATCAGACGGTGGATCGAAGCACACACGTTCGCGCCGCGCACCGGGGAAGCCGGAGTGCACCTCGTCGACGCCGAGAGCGCACGGTTCGGAGAGTTCGAGGGCGTCCAGCTCGCGGGGCTCATCGACGGCGAGTGGCCCGATACGCCTCGCCGGAACATCTTCTACCCGCCGGGACTCCTTCGTGAGCTCGGCTGGCCCGCCGAATCCGATCGGCTCGACGGTGTGCGAGCGTCGTTCAGCGACCTCCTGCGGCTGCCATCCTCGCGCCTGGCCGTGTCGACATTCATGCTTGAAGACGACGTGATCGTCGCTGCATCGACATTGGTCGACGCACTGCCGACGGCGGGCCTCGATACGTCCCAGGAGGTCATCCCTGCGGTGCGGATCTTCGACTACGAAGCGCTGGGGCTTGATCCCGTCGAGACGAGCCATCTCGGTTCCGTTGCGTGCGCCGCGGCTGCGCGGCGTATCGAGGCGGTTCGCAGCCGCCGAACCGGGGCGACACGTGGTCACGACACGGCCGCGTATTCGCTCAGTGCCCTCGAACGCTACCAGGACTGCCCGTTCAAGTTCTTCGCCGCGGATGTCCTCAGGCTTGAGGAACCGCCCGAGGATGAACCCATGTTGTCGCCTCGGGCCCGAGGCAGGTTCGTGCACGAGGTCTTCCAGCGTTTTTTCGAAGCGTGGGGTGCGCGCGGCAACGGCGCGATCACGGTCGATCGCGTGGACGAGGCGCATGCGTTGTTCCACGCCGTCGCGGATCCGATGCTCGCGCGCTTTTCGGATGCAGAGGCGCTGCTGGAGCGCGCCCGGCTGTTCGGTACCGCCGTGTCGATCGGGATCGTCGATGTCGTCCTCGGACTCGAGGCGTCGTGGCCGGTGCCGGTCCGCGAGCGATGGCTCGAGTACCGCCTCGAGGGGGTGTTTTCCCTGGGGGTGCCCGGTGGCCCGCGGATTCCGCTGAAGGGAGTCGCCGACCGGATCGATCTACTGGAGGGCAACCGGCTTCGCGTCATCGACTACAAGTCGGGCTATCCACCCAACCCGAAGCGCGCCCTGCAGGCGCCGATCTACGCACTGTGCGCGCAGGAGCGCCTGGCTGAACGCGATGGTTGCGCGTGGTACATCGACGAAGCGGCGTACGTCGCGTTTGCCGGGAAACGGCCGCTCGTTCCGGTTGTCAGGCCAGGCGCCGCCGATAGGGACGAAGTCCTGGCAAGCGCTCGCACGCGCGTCATGGATGTCGTCGACGGTATTGGACGAGGCGAGTTTCCGCCGCGACCATACGACCCGAGGATCTGCCTTTACTGCGCGTACCCGTCGGTCTGTCGGAAGGACTGCGTTGGGGACGACTGAGGCGACGATGCCAATCGACGGTCCCGACGTCGCCGAGGCGCAGATCACTGCCAGCGACAGCGCCGCGCGCGCGCGTGCCGTCGATCCCCGTTTCAACGTCGCGCTGGAGGCCTCGGCCGGCACAGGGAAGACACGCGTCCTGGTCGATCGCTACATCAACCTGCTGCGCGCGGGCGTCGACCCGTCCAACATCCTGGCGATCACGTTTACCCGCAAGGCTGCCGCGGAAATGCGCGACCGCATCATGGCGACGCTCAGGGCTGCCGCTGCGCGCGGTGAGATTCCGCCTGCGCGCTGGCGGGATCTTCGCGATCGCACCGCGGACATTGCGATCAGCACGATCGACGCCTTCTGTCTCTCCCTGTTGCGCGAGTTTCCGCTGGAGGCCAACCTCGATCCCGTCTTCTCGGTTGCCGATGACACCGAGCTCCCGCGGTTGGTTGACGAGGCGCTCGATCGCGCGCTTCGCATCGGCCGCGCGGCCGCAAGCGATGACGACAACGTGGCACTCGCCTTTTCGCAGCTCGGCGAACGGCGCGTCCGAGCCGGGCTGGCGGCGCTGTTGAATCGGCGGATCGTGGCGCCCGACGTCCTGGCGAAGTACCTCGTTGCCACCCGGGCCGCCGAGCTGGATGTGGCCACCGCCAGCCGGCGTGCCGGTGCCGCGCTGTTTGGCGTCTTTGAGTCGATGCGCAGCGGTCTCGATGGCTTCGTGGAATCGGGACCTCTCGCCCCGGCGTTCCTGCTCCTGGCGCGGAGCCTCCGGCGGTTGGGCGCGTCGCTGAGCGGCGACGCGGCGCTCGATCCTGCCGCGGTGCAGGTGGTGTTCACCCGCGCTCGCGAACACTTTCTGACCCAGGACGGGGATCCGCGCGTTAGGTCACCCTATCGGAAAGCCGCGTTTGCCGTGGAAACGGATTGGCGCACCCACAGGGATCTGGTGGTGAGCCACGCCGAAGCCGTGGCGCGGGTGTCGGCCGCCTATCGCCGCGACCTGAACGTGCTGGTATCGCGTGGAATCTGGCGGATGTTCCGCATCGCCGAAGCCGAGTACCGGCTGACGCTGGACGCGCATGCCGTACTCGATTTCTCCGATTTGCTGTTGCGCGCGCTCGACCTGCTGCGGCGGATGGACGACTTCGCACAGAGCCGGTACCGGCTTGAATCTCGCTATCACCATGTGCTCGTTGACGAATTCCAGGACACGAGCCGCGCGCAGTGGGAGCTGGTGTCGTTGCTCATTCAGTCCTGGGGCGAGGGCGCGGGCCTCGCGTACACGGGTCCGCTTCAACCTTCCATCTTCATCGTCGGCGACCGGAAGCAGTCGATCTATGGCTTTCGAGACGCGGACGTCTCGGTCCTGCGGCAGGCAGCGCATCGTCTTGATGGATTGCGTCCGGACGGCGACGTTTGGCGCACGATATCGCGCAGCTTTCGGGCCGTGGCGCCTCTGCTGGCATTCATTAACGATGTTTGTCACGACATCGACAAGGCGTCCGGCCGCCACGACGGATTCGAGTACACGGACACCGACCGCTTTCCTGTCGATGCCGGGACCGTCGCGGCCGACGATGAGGCGCTCGGCGTGGTTGCCGCCGAGACGCCTGAGGCATGCGCGGAGACCACCGCCGCCGAAATAGCGCGGCTCCTCTCAGCTGGTACGACGGTGCGCGATTGCGAGACTGGCGTCGCCCGCGCCATCGGCGCGGGTGATATCGGCATTCTGTTTCGTACGCGTGAAAGCCACCGGGAATTTGAGGCGGCGCTCGAGCGGCGGAACATCCGCGCATACGTTTACAAAGGTCTGGGCTTCTTTGACGCCGATGAGATCAAGGACGTGCTGGCCCTCGTCTGGTACCTGGCGGACCCGGTGTCGGATCTGTGCGCCGCCGCGTTGATGCGGTCTCGATTGTTCGGCCTGTCCGACGAGGCGCTCCGCCTCCTTGCCCCGAACCTGTCGGATGCGCTGCGCGCCGACAGGCCCCCGCCGGCCCTGACAGCGCTTGATCCCGGCGATATGCGCGTGCTCACCGAGGCGCGGGAGGCGACGAGGAGATGGCTCGGCCTGGTCGATCGAATGCCGGCTGCGGAGCTGGTCGACCTGATTCTCCGCGAGTCGGCCTACGCGTTCGAGCTCCGCGGGCCGAGGTTCCGCCAGGCACGGGAAAACCTTAAGAAGATCCGGTCGCTGATGCGGCGCATTCAGAACCGTGGCTACGGGACGCTTGCACGCATGGCCGCGCACCTCGATCGCCTCGCGGTCGGTGACGAGGCCAATGCCGCCATTGACGCGCTCGACGCGGTGAACCTCATGACGGTCCATGCGTCCAAGGGACTCGAGTTTCCCGTCGTGTTTGTCGTCAATCTGACTCGTGGCAGCGGGAGCCGGCGCGAGCCCGTTCGCCTGACGGCCGACCCGTCCGGGGAGGGCGGCTCGGTCGCCATCGGCGACTTCCAGTCGGACGCGGATGAGGATCGCGCGGCCAAGGACCGCGAAGAAACCAAGCGCCTGTTGTATGTGGCGCTGACACGCGCCCGCGACCGGTTGTACCTCGGCACCGCGCTCAAGGACGGGCGGATCCTGCCGGCCCGCGGCAGCCTGGCTGAAGTGCTCCCGTCATCATTTCTCGACCGGTTCGCGACAGCCGCTGACAGTATCGAGTGGCGTGCGTCTTCGGGGCGCGTCCATCGGTTCCGCGTGTGCTCGCCCGCGGCCTCTCTCGACCCCTCTGGCGAGGGGCGCACTCCGGCACCTTCAGACCCATCTGACGATCGTGCTTCAGACGATTTCACAGTGCTGGCCGGACGTGTGCCAGGGCGTCAAGCTGTGGCTGCAGCCGTCGCCGTGGCAGGAGGGTTTCCCAGTCGGCAGGCTCTCGCGGCTGAGCGGGGCCAATCTGATCGTGTCGTGGGGACTCTGGTTCACCGGTTGCTCCAGCGCTTTGGATTCGACATGGCGGGTGACACGAAGGGGACGCGCGAAAACGCGCTGCGCCTCCTTCGACTCGAGGAAATGGCGGCGGCGTCCGCCGAGCGAACGCCTGCGGAATTGGCGGACGCGGCGGTCGATATCTATCGGGCGATTTGCGGTCGGTCTGACGTCCGTGCGCTGTACTTGGCAGGAGACCGACTTCATGAGGTGCCGTTCACGATGCGTCTCGACAAAGCTGTGCTGCGTGGCACGATCGATTGCCTCGTTCGCACCGCGCCGGACCGGATGACGCTCCTCGAGTTCAAGACCGGCAGGCCGCGCGACGATCACCGGGTCCAGCTGGATTTCTATCGCCAGGCCGCCGAGCGCCTGTTTCCGGGCGTGACGGTCGATGCGCGTCTCGTGTACCCGAGCGAGTCGACGGCTGTATGAACGACGCGGGACTGACCTGACGATCGGCCGCTCGACCCGCTTGACCCGCACGGTCGCTGAAGCTGGTGTGAAGCGACCGAAATTGTGGTCCGGGACTCCAAAAACGCCTTGCAAGGGCAGGAAACGTGCTCGGTCCCCCTTTTCTGGGCAACAAACGGCCAAAAAGCGCCGCTTCAGGCGACTTCGGCATTGCGCCGCCCGGAACCCATCCCCTACAATCGAATGGTCGGAACGCGCCTAGGCGTTCATTAGGGAGCTGCTGTTGACGACAAAAGAGGAGACGCGCGTGGCGCTGACCTGCCCCAGCTGCGGGAACGACCAGAATTTTCTCGTGAAGACGCTCCAAATGCACGTCGTCCACCTGGACGATTCGCGGGTCGAGGTCTCCGAGGAGGGGCGGCCGGCGGTGCTCGAAGTCTTGTGCGACGAGTGCGAGACCGCGTTGAAACTCGAGGACATGGACGAAGGCATTCGCAAGGAACTGCTGCTGACGCTTGGCGCTCGCTGACGCCCTCCGCGCCTCAGCATGCTCATTCCTCCGCTTCCTCCACCCCACCGCATTCGGGAAGGCAATCTCGCCCTGCAGCAGCCAGTGAGGCCATTGACTTCTCCGTGTGCGCCCCCTATGGTAATCACTGTCCATGGGCGGAAACACCTTTCGTCCCTTCGGCGCCGGGTCGGTGGCCATCGTCGGCGGTACCGACAGTCGTCCGGACGCGAGCTGCTTCGCGGATGAGGTCGTCATCGATTTTCCATCGGTGGCACCCGCCGTCGATCGCATACGGAGCGCCTTTCTCGGCGACGAGCGGGCTGCGGCACTGAGCGCGGCGGTCCGACTGTCGCGGCGTGAGGCGCGGGACGGCGCCATGGTGCCGATCGAAGTGCCCGTGCGTCGCACGTGCCACGACTGCGGCGGCCGCGGCGAAACGTGGACCGAGCCATGTGTCCGATGCCAGGGCAGCGGCACCGAATTCCGGTGTCATCAGCTTCAGGTTGCGGTACCCGCCGGCGTCATCGACGGCACCTGCTTCAACTTCACCGTCACGCCCCACCATAATCCGCCTACGCGCGTCGAGCTTCGCGTTCTCGTCGCGTAGTGGACCGTCACGTCAGGCTTCTCGATATTCTTGCCAGCCTGTGGGGAGCGCTGGCGGCCCTGGTTGGGGTGTCGATGCTCCTGCTCGCGGCGGGAGCGTTCGCCCTTTCTGTCGGTCCTGAAGGTGAAACGGTCGCGCTCGCTGCAGGTCTCACAGCGGCCGTGTTCGCCTCGATCGGAATCTTCTCGCTGTTATGGGGCGTCGCGCATATGTGGGCCGCGGTGCTGCTGCGACGCCGCGCCGCGTCCGGTCGCGCCCTGATGCTGGGTCTCGGAGTCGTTAACCTGCTCGTCTTCCCCTTCGGAACCGCGCTGGGCGCGTACGCCCTCTGGATCCTCCTCACCCACGAAGGACGACGTCTGTTCGAGGCGGTCGGCGTGTCACCCTCGTAGGGCGCGATAAGATAAGCGGATTCGAATATGGCTGCGACATCCGATTCTGAAGCGGTCTTGGCCGCGCTCAAGATCGTCATCGATCCCGACTTGCGGCGCGACATCGTCTCGCTTGGCTTTGTCAAGAACGTTGCAATCGACAAGGGACGGGTCTCTTTCACCATCGAGCTCACGACGCCGGCGTGTCCGGTCAAGGATCAGATGCGCGCCCAGGCGGCTGCTGCCGTTCGCGCGCTGCCGGGGGTCGCCGATGTCGCTGTCCAGATGACCGCCAGCGTGCGATCGGTGTCCGCGCCCGAGACCGGACGCACGCCGCTGCCGGGCGTGAAGAACGTCGTCGCCGTCGGGGCGGGGAAGGGCGGCGTCGGCAAGACGACGGTGGCGGTAAACCTGGCGCTGGCGCTCGCGCAATGCGGCAGCCGCGTAGGCATCCTCGACGGGGATATCTACGGACCCAACGTCCCGATTATGTTGGGCCTGCATACGCAGCTGACGACCGACGGGAAGCAGATTGTGCCAGCGGAGAAATACGGGGTCCAGGTTGTCTCGATGGGCTTTCTGACACAGGAGGACGCCGCGGTCGTCTGGCGCGGCCCGATGCTGCACGGCGCCGTCCAGCAGTTCTTTTGCGAGGTGGCGTGGAAAGACCTGGACTACCTGATTGTCGACATGCCCCCGGGGACGGGAGACGTCGCGTTAAGCCTCAGCCAGACCGTACCGGTTGCCGGTGCCATCCTGGTCACCACGCCTCAGCAGGTATCGCTCGCCGACACGCGGCGCGCGATCCGGATGTATCAGAAGCTGAACATCCAGCCCATCGGACTCGTCGAGAACATGAGTTACTACGCCTGCCCCAATTGCCACCACGAGGCGGACATCTTCGGGCATGGAGGAGGCGAAGCGCTCGCCACGGCGATGGATGTTCCCTTCCTCGGGCGATTGCCGGTGTATCAGCCGATTCGCGAAGGGAGTGACACCGGCGTGCCGCTCATCGTCAGTGAGCCAGGATCGCCGGCCGGCCGCGCGTTCGTCACCGTGGCGGAGCGCGCTGCGGCCCAGCTCTCGATTGCCGCCCACAAGGTTGCCGAAGCGAACAAGGGCAAGATTCCGCTGATCCCGGTGCGATAGTTCGTCCAAGCCGGACGGTCCGATTGCCCGCCGTGACGCCGCCTCGAAGCTTTGCGAGGCGGCCGTCGGCCAGAACCCGCCCCCTAGTTAAATTTCTCTATTGACGGATCAGTTCGGTCGGATATAGTCTGTCTTCAGATACTAAGACTGAGTCTCAGTTTCGTTATCTCCCGTTTTGTTTCGTCGGAGGTTGTGATGGCCGTTCGGTTTCTGTCCTTGATTCTGCTCTTCCTCGTCTTCAGTTCCGTATCGCCAGCCAATGCCCAGTCGTCGTCCGCCCCTGTGGCGGGACAGATTGTGTCGGGTGGCGGGACGGCACTCGGCGGCGCGGAGGTCGTGTTGCGCTCATCGGCCGGCCAGGAATCGGGGGTCGTTGCCGATGTTGACGGGCAGTTTCAGTTCTCCGACGTCCCGCCGGGCGAATACTGGCTGATCGCCACCGCCGTCGGCATGTCTCCGATCGTCCAGCCGCTGACGGTCGTCGCGGGACAGCCGATGATTGTCACGCTGGTGATGCCCGAAGTTTTCCGTGAGCGGATCAACGTCGTCGGCTACTCGTCTGCGGTCGGCCGGATTCCAGGGTCCGCTCAAATCATCGCGAGCCGTGAGATGCAGAGGCTCCAGGTCGCCAGCGATGACGTGCATCAGATGCTGCGGCAGATTCCGGGCCTGAACATTCAGGAGGAGGACGGCTACGGCCTGCGACCGAACATCGGCATGAGGGGGACCGGCACGGATCGCAGCAGCAAGATCACGCTGATGGAGGATGGCGTGCTCGTGGCACCGGCGCCCTACGCCGCTCCCGCTGCGTACTATTCGCCTGTCCCGGGACGGATGGAATCCCTCGAGGTCCGGAAGGGATCGAGCCAAATCAAGTACGGACCGATCACGACGGGCGGCGTACTCAACTATGTGTCGACGGCGATTCCGTCGGACTTCCGGCTTCGCGCGAATCTGGCGGCCGGAGGCGACCGCACCGGCAAGATATCGGTGAATCTCGGCGATTCGTACGGGCACTTTGGCTGGCTGGTCGAGACATTCCAGCTTCACAACAACGGCTTCAAGGTGCTCGACGGCGGTGGCGACACCGGTACGGATGTCGAGGATTATCTCGCCAAGCTTCGCTTCAACACGACGCCGACGCTGGCGATGTATCAGGAAGTGGAGATCAAGGTTGGGCACACAGAGCAGGTTGGCAACGAAACCTATCTCGGCCTGACCGACGCCGATTTCACCCGCACGCCGCTGCGCCGGTATGCGGCATCGCAGGCGGACGTCTTCGATTCGACGCACGAGCAGTACCAGGTGCGTCATCTTCTCGCGCGGCGCAACTGGGATCTCACGACCGTAGGTTACCGAAACGACTTCAGCCGAGCCTGGTACAAGCTCGAAAGTGTCCTTGGGTCGGGGCTGTCGGGTGTACTTGCGAATCCGGATCGTTTTTCGCAGCACATGGCGCTCCTGACGGGTGCGGACAGCGCCCCGAATGCCTTGGTTATTCGGAACAACAACCGGACGTACTACGGCACCGGGGTTCAGTCGGTTGTCGGCGTAACGCTGTCCGCCCGGCAGGTGCAGCACAAGATCGAGGCCAGTGTCCGCTACCACAAGGACGAGGAGGACCGGTTTCAGCAGGATGACGCGTACCAGATGACCGGGGGGCGGATGATCCTGACCCGGGCAGGTGCTCCCGGCAGCCAGACGAATCAGATCGTGGGAGCGAGCGCCGTCGCCGGCTTTGTGTCCGACACGATTGGCTGGGGAGATTGGTCCTTTTCTCCGGGGTTGCGCTACGAGACCATCGACTTCGGGCGGATCGACTACGCCCGGACCGATCCGGCCCGCAGCATCGCCATCGCCGCCATCGATACCTCAGTGGACGTCCTTGTTCCGGGACTCGGTGTTCGCTACCAAGCTCGGCCTGGCGCCGTCGTATTTGGCGGCGTGCATAAGGGGTTCGCCCCTCCGGGGCCCGGCCTCGCGGCGGAAACCAAGGCCGAAGAGAGCGTCAACTACGAGCTCGGCACCCGGCTCGAGCATCGGGGCGTCAGCAGCGAAGTGATTGGGTTCTTCAACGACTACTCGAATCTCCTCGGTCGCGACACGTTGTCGGCGGGTGGCACCGGCGAAGGCGATCTGTTCAACGGCGGCAAGGCCAGGACCTACGGACTGGAAGCCTCGGTTCAGTGGAATCCGCTCGCAGCGGTAGGAGCGGCGTTCTCGCTCCCGGTTCGCGTCGCGTACACATTTACAGATGCCGAGTTCCGCAACAGCTTCCAGAGCCAGTATGGACCGTGGGGCACGGTACAGATCGGCCACGAGCTGCCGTATGTGCCGCGACATCAGTTCCATGCGAGCATCGACGTCGATCGCCAGCTCTGGCGCGCGCGGCTGGATTCGACCTACGTCAGCCGGATGCGCACGGCCGCCGGCCAGGGCGCGTACGTCGCCGCCCAGTCGACCGACGCCTATCTCGTCGTCGATCTCTCGGGAGAATACACGGTTGCCGCTGGCACCAGCCTGTTTGCCAGCGTTCGGAATCTCACCGACGCCACCCACATCGTCGCCCGCCATCCGTCTGGCGTTCGACCGGGCCTGCCGCGCTTGTTCATGGCGGGGCTGAAATTCGACATCGGCCGATAGAGGAGTGACAACAATGATTTCTCGCCCGTCCGCCCGTGTGCGGCACTTCGGAACGTTCGCGGCGGTGCTCGCCATCGCCGGCCTCGCCGGCGGTTGCCGGCAGCAGGCGCCCGAGGCGCGGCAGCAGCTTGTGATTGCAGTGCAGCCCACGGCGACGGCCGAGCAACTGGCCGCCGAGTCGAAGGAGCTGGAGCAGTTCCTCGAGAGCCGGCTGCCGGGCGTCGACGTGGAGTTGCGCGTACCGACGCTGTTTGCCGGGGTCATCGAGGCGCTCCGCTTCGGTCACGCGCACGCGGCGTTCATGAGCGCGTGGCCCGCGGTGCTGGCGCAGAAGCACGCGGGCGCGGAGGTGGCGCTTGCGGAGGTGCGGCAGGTGCTCATCGATGGCGAGGAGGTCGAGCGCCCCTTCTACTTCTCGTACTGGGTCGTGATGCCGGGAAGCCGGTACGAGACCCTGGCCGATCTCAAGGGCCGCCGCGTCGCGTTTCCGAGTCCACTCTCGACCTCCGGGTACGTCATGCCGATGGCCAAGCTCGTGGAGCGTGAGTTGGTAGCGCCCGACGAAGGCGAGGCTGATCCGGAGCAGTTCTTCGGCCAGGTGCTCTTTGCCGGCGGCTACGCCCAGGCATGGCAGGCGTTGAAGAGCGGCCAGGTAGATGCAACCGTTATCGCCGGCGACGTGCCGGCGGTCTTGTACAACGAGGTGCTTGGGGCCACTCGCATAATCGAGTCCCAGGGGCCGATTCCCTCTCACGCGGTCGTTTTCGGAAAAACGCTCGAGGAGCCGCTCCGCAGCCAGCTGCGGGATGCTCTCATGGCTCTCGGAGAGCCCGAACACCGCGTTCTGATGCGCAAGTTCATCTCGGGCATCTTCGTCCGGTTCCAGCCCGCGACGACGAGCGAGCATCTCGCGGCACTTCAACAGTCGCTGCAGGCGACCAACCTCCAGTACACCGAACGTCTGCGATGACACAGACCGCCATGCTCCGGTCGCCCGCGTCCGTCGCGGCCCTGCCCGCAGTCGAGGCGGTCGACCTGTCGTGCTCGTACGTCCCCGGCCGGCCGGTGCTGCAAGGAATCGATCTCGCAGTCACGCCCGGATCGATCTGCATGATTCTCGGTCCAAGCGGCAGTGGAAAGAGCACGTTACTAAAGGTGATCAAGGGGCTTGTGCCGCCGACCGCAGGTACGCTTTCGCTGTTCGGCGAGCGGGTC
>JACPPO010000099.1 GCA_016190945.1 Acidobacteriota bacterium
CCTCCGGATATGGCGCAGGTCGATGCGATCAAGGAGATCGAGCACGCGTGCGATCGGTGCACGCGCGGCATCATCGACCGGCTCAACCGCACGTTTATCACGCCGCTCGACCGTGAAGACATCCATGCCCTGGCGAGCTCCATGGACGACGTCATGGACGCGATCGACGCGGTGGCGGCGGTCATCCGACTGTACAAGATCGCGGAGGTTCGCGCAGGTGCGCGGCTTCTTGTCGACATCGTCTGCGACGCTGTCGACCGCGTCGCGGAGGCGGTCGACGCTCTCGAGCGCCGTGACGGCGTCCCGGAGCTGGCCGCACGTGTCAGCCAGCTCGAACATGAAGCCGACAGGGCCCATCAGGACGCCATCGTGGAGCTGTTCGACCAGGAGCACGACCCTATCGCAGTCATGAAGTGGAAGGAGATTTTCGACTTCCTCGAGGCGGCGACCGACCGCTGCGAGGATGTCGCCAACCTGCTCGAAGGCGTGATTGTGAAAAACGGATAGTGCATGGACCCGACGCTGCTGGCAGTCCTGGCGCTGATTGCCGCGGCGCTCATCTTCGACTTCATCAACGGCTTTCACGACGCGGCGAACTCGATCGCCACCGTTGTCTCTACCCGTGTGCTCACGCCGGGGCAAGCTGTCGTCTGGGCCGCAGTCTTCAATTTCCTCGCGGCGTTCGGGTTCGGAACCGCCGTCGCCCGAACGGTGGGTGGTGGGATGATCGACCTGGCCGTCGTCACCTCCGCGGTCATTTTTGGCGGGTTGATGGGCGCTATCGTCTGGGACCTGATTACGTGGTGGGTTGGGCTGCCCACGAGCTCGTCGCACGCCCTCGTGGGCGGCTACGCGGGCGCCGCGATTGCCAAGGCGGGTTGGGGCTCGCTCATCGCGGCGGGCTGGACCAAGACGCTGATCTTCATCGTTCTTGCGCCGCTGATGGGGATGGCGTTCGCGCTGGTGATATCGGCGGTGACGCTCTGGTTGTTCCGCGGGTTCGCACCCCGACGCGTGGACTCCTGGTTCCGGCGGCTTCAGCTCCTGTCGGCCGCGCTGTACAGCCTCGGCCACGGCACCAATGACGCGCAGAAGACTATGGGGATCATCGCCGGCGTCCTGTTCACGGGCGGCTACCTCGCCGTGTTCACGATCCCATTCTGGGTGATCATCTCGGCGCACGCGGCTATTGCTCTGGGTACGCTCTCAGGTGGCTGGCGCATCGTCCAGACGATGGGGTCGAAGATCACCAAGCTGCAGCCGTTCGGCGGATTCGCCGCCGAAACCTCGGGCGCCATCACGTTGCTCGTGGCCAGCTCGTTCGGTATCCCGGTCAGCACCACACACACGATCACCGGCGCCATCATCGGCGTCGGCGCGATCAGGCGCATCTCGGCCGTGCGCTGGGGCGTGGCCCGGCGGATCGTCTGGGCGTGGATCATGACGATCCCGGCCTCGGCGCTCATCGGCGCGCTCGTCTACCGGGGCTTCGTTCTGCTGTCAGGCATCCCCTGATCGGCGTGTGATAATGCGAACGGCCCACACACGGCCGACCGCGTGCACATCCTCGTTGCCGAAGACGATCGCGATATCGCGGAACTCGTTGCGCATTACCTGAAGAAGGCCGGCTGGTCCGCCCACGTCGCCTCCGCCGGCGACCAGGCCCTGGCCTACATTCGCAATCATCCCGTGGATGTCGTCGTCCTCGACCTGATGCTGCCGGGCATGAGCGGCCTTGACGTGTGCCAGGCCTTGCGCGCGGACCGCGCCACAGCCGGCGTGCCGGTCATCATGCTCACGGCCCGCGCGGAGGAAGCCGACCGTGTGAAGGGGCTGGAATTGGGCGCGGATGACTACGTCGTGAAGCCCTTCAGCCCAAATGAGCTGGTCGCCAGGATTCGCGCGCTGGTGCGCCGATTACGACGGCCCGAGCTCACCGACACTGTCCTGCGGCTGGGTCCGATCGTCGTCGATCTCTCGAGGCACACCCGTGGCCGACGAAGGGCGCGATGTCAAGCTGACCGCGAAGGAGTTCATGCTGCTCCAGTACCTTCTCGACGCGCGAAGGACAATTCGCCCTCGTCGAACGCTACAGCACGACGGTGCAGGCGGACATGCTCTACGCGGCGGTTCCCGCCAGGCACCCGGAGATTGCGTACGTGCGCGTCGCACTGCCGCTGACGGCCGTCGCCCAGCAGGCG
>JACPPO010000096.1 GCA_016190945.1 Acidobacteriota bacterium
GAGCATGCGTTCGACGAGCAAACTGACCACGAGCTTGCCGTGCAGCCAGGCCCGCGCACTCTCCCGGTCGTGCTTCGGCAAGTGGCCCAATCCCATCACCGATTTCATGCGTTCATCGGCTCCATCTGGTACGGAAGCGCGGCCAGGGCTTCAGCCGGTCCCCCATAATCGGCAGGCGCAGGAGGCCTTCTCACGCATCGCATTCACGCGCTGTCCCGGCCGGCGGCAGACGCCCCGCCCGTTGAGAGCCGCACGGATCTTCTTCAATCATTCCTGAGCGACGCCGCTCACGTTCCTGGTGGTTTTGCCGCCGGCATCGCATTTCCAAAAAACGCCAGCGAGGTCGCCGCGCTTGTCAGATCGGCCCGTCGCCTGCTTCCGATCGGCGCGCAATCCTCGCTGACAGGCGGTGCCACCCCTCGAGGCGATGTGGTAGTCAGCACCCGGGCGCTGACGGACCTCACCCGCCTTCCCGGCCGGATGGTGCGTGTCGGAGCCGGCGTGCCTCTGGCCGAACTACAGCGGGTCCTGGCGCCAGACGGCCTGTATTACCCGCCGGTCCCGACCTACGACGGCGCCTTCGTCGGCGGCACGATCGCCACCAACGCCGCCGGGGCGGCGACGTTCAAGTACGGGAGCACCCGCCGGTGGGTCGAGGCCCTGAGCGTGGTCCTGGCGGATGGGTCGCTCGTCGAGATCCACCGTGGAGAGATCGCAGCGTCGCCAGAGGGCTGGTTCGAGCTCGAATATCCCTCGGGCAAGATCGTTCGGGTGCCGGTGCCCACCTACGTCATGCCCGATGTGGTGAAGCTGTCGGCCGGGTACTTCGCGCGCCCGGGCATGGATCTGATCGATCTCTTTATCGGCTCCGAGGGCACGCTGGGGATTGTTGCCGACGCGACATTGCGCGTGATCCCGCTGCCGCGGCGGTCGGTCGTGCTGGTGACATGCGACTCGGACGGTCAAGCCGCGGCGGTCACCGCCGCTCTCAGGCGCGAGGCCCGATCGAGCCGGCGCGGCGAGGGGGCGCTGGACGTGTCGGCGGTCGAGTTCATGGACAGTCGCGCGCTGGCGCTCGTCGTGGACGAGGCCATGTCGCGGGCCGGCATCGCGCGACCTGTCGGCGCATCGGTGCTGCTGCTCGTGCAGATCGAGGTCACGGGCGGCGAGGAGGAAGCGTTACGCCAAATGGCTGCGGTCCTTGACGCCTGCGGCGTCCACGCGGACCCGCAGGTCGCCCTCCCCGGCGACGAGCGCGGAGCCGCCCGCCTGTTCGAGCTGCGCGACGCGGTGCCCGCCGGCGTCAATACGCTCGTCGCCGCCGCCAAGACCCGCGTGCATCCCGACATCGAGAAAATAGCCGGCGACCTCATCGTCCCGTTCGAGCGGCTCGAGGAGGCGCTCGCGTTGTACCGCCAGACGTTCGAGCGATGCGGGCTGGAGTACGCCATCTGGGGCCACGTCTCGGACGGCAACCTGCACCCGAACGTCGTGCCTCGCTCCCTCGAGGACGTCCACCGGGGGAAGGCCGCCATCCTCGACATCGCCAGGCGCGTCGTGGCGATGGGGGGTGCCCCGCTCGCCGAGCACGGCGTCGGGCGGAGCGCGCTCAAGCAGCTGCTGCTGCTTGAGTTGTACGGGGAGCGCGGGATAGAGGAGATGCGCGCGGTCAAGCGTGCGCTGGATCCGACGTGGAAGCTCTCAGCCGGTGTGCTCTTTCCGGAGCCATCCTCGACAGATCGAGACAACGGCAGCCTCGTATGAAGATCTTGTGACTCACAGCAACAGGCTCACGGCCGTGGCGGCAAGGCCCGTAATCAATAGCCACAAGGCCATCCCGGCAGGGCCCGTGTCAAGATCGCGAGCGCTGTCCGGCATCGACGCGCCGACTCGTCGCTGCGCGGTGAAGGCCGCCCCAAGCGCGCCGAGCAGCAGCATCCACCCGGCGGCCAGCGCAGCGCGGGCCGGCGTCGATCCGCTGGCAAGCCCGGCAGCGAACATCACGACCGAGAAAATCCAGCCCGCCATCGAGACGCCTGCCAGCAGCCGGAGCCGCGCGAGCTCTCGATCCGCCGCCTGGCGCCGAAGCTCCAGCCCGAGCGTTGCTTCCGCGCGGCGGCGCTCCTCATCAAGCTGCGCACGCTCTAGCTCCAGCCTGGCGTGGTCGCGGTCGAACGCTTCCTTGAGGGCTGCGATGACGACGTTTGTGAGCCGGGTTTCAAGCTGGCCGGCAGGCTCCTGGACCGCCGCCGGATCGGTCTGCAGGGTCTGCTCAGGCGGCGTGGATAGCGCCGAGAAGCGCTTCGCGCCCTCACGCAGCGCCATGACCGCGTCGAACGCTTTGAAGAGGCCGACCAAGCTCATTGGCGTGACGGGCTCAAAACGTGTTCCGCGCACGCGAGCTCAGCCAAGCGCCCCGGAACCTCCGCTCCTCTGGCGTGAGCGCCTGGCCCGCGTCTTCGGCCCGCACGATTTCGACCCGCGGGTCCTCGGCCAGGCGAAGCATTCCGGTCATGAGCCGTCCGCGTCGCTCGAACACGAGCGGGATCTGGTCGCCCGGCTTGCGCCCGTCGATGGCGCGCCCAAGGTCGGCCGCGCTCACCACATCCATCCCGCCGACCGCCAGGATCGTGTCATCCCGTTCGAGACCGGCCTGGTAGGCGGGAGAGGCAAAGGGCACGGCGCCGTCCACGCGCGGCCTGCCCAGAACGTCCTGGAGGCGAAGCTGCCCCGCGAAAGCCTGGCCGGGGGATGCCCGCCCGACGACCAGCCCCGCGCGGGCAAGCAGCCGCTCGTAGTTCACGACCTCGCGCCCCTGGATGAACCGGGCGAAGAAATCGTCGGCGAACTCTGCGTCGCCAGCAACGGAAGCCAGCGTGTTCTTGAGGTCGGCCATTGTGTAGGGGCGGTCGACGTAGCCGGGCGCCTTGCCGCCCGGCTTTCCATATTGCTGCCAGAGCGCCCGCATGTAGTGGTCGAGCGTCACCTTGCCGTCGGTCCGGTCCCGAAGCGTCAGGTCCAGACCGAGACCAATCGCGGCGCCCCACGTGTAATACGAGACGAACGTGTTGTCGACGCTCGTCCGGTCGATCGAGGCGGCTGCGTCGACAAAGGGCGCGAGGCGGCTCATCTCCTCGGCGCTGCGCAGGCTGCGTCCCGGACTCGTTCGGACGGTATTGATGCTGGCCTCCATCTCGGCCATGAAGTCGCCGATCTGGATCAACCCGGCGCGCAGGAGGACGAGCGGCCCGTAATAATTGTTGAACCCTTCAGCGAGCCACAGCTCGCCCGACATGTTGGCGTCCTCGAAGTCAAATGGCTCGAGCGATCGTGGCCGGATGCGCTCGACATTCCACGCGTGGAAGAACTCATGCGAGAGGGTGTCAAGCAGGCCGAGGCGGTTGGAGCGGATCGAGCTGCTGCTCGTGAGGATGGTGCTGTTGCGATGCTCCATTCCATCACCGTTCGCCCATGGCAGGTAGTCGGCGATGAACGTGTAGGTGTTGCCCTCGAACGCCGGATACTCGCCGTAGACATGTCCCGCTTCGCGGACGATCTGCTCCACGTCGCGCGAAAAGGCGTCGAGCTCCCCGTCGGTACCGGTGTGGTGCGCGGCCAGCCGGAATATTGGCGCGCCCGGCGCGTCAGCCATCACGAACGTGCGCAGGCTGAACGCGCTGAACTCCGTGGGGCTGTCCATCAGGTACTGCAGATTCGGCGCGGTGAACGTGAACGGATCCCCGCCTGGCAGCAGTTGCGTACCGACGCGCCAGTCGACACCTGCGGGCGCTTCGAACCGGATGGTCACGGGCCGTGCTTCGAGGCCGCGCGCCCACATCAGCGCCGCGGGCATGTTGATGTGCGCGTGCGTGCTGTCGACCGCAAGGTACGTGCCGTCAACACGGTCGCCGAAGATCCGGTACCTCACCCGCACGACGCCCGCATGCCGGGTGACATTCCACTGATGCGGATTCGGCTGGGTGAGGGGCAGCGCGATGCCGGCACCGTCCGTGATGCGGACGTCAAAAACGTTCTTGGCGAACTCGTGGAGCGCGTATCGACCGGGCGAGGACCGGCTCATGCGAAGTTCCAGCGGTCCGGCGGGGACGTCCCGAAAGCTGAGGTCCACTTCCATCAGCCGGTGTTCGGGTTCGGTGAAGGACAGTCGGTAGGCAATCGGCGCCTGCGCGAGCGCCCGCCAGGGAACGAGGATGACGGCGAGGACGACGACCAGCACGCAGGCGCGTCGGCTCATTGGTGGATGCTAGCACGGTAGTACGATACAACTCCGCGCGGTCCACCTGAGACCCGGGCGGACCTGAAGGTCCGCCGCTACAAGGTGACGAAGCTACTGGCACTCGATGTTGCCCTTCTCCCGCCGCCAGACGTCCGGCAGCGGGCCGTGCAATTGAGCGCGACCCTGCCGGCCGACCAGTCGCAGGGTCTGCGTCTCGACGCGGAGCATCTTCCGCACATCACGTTGACGCAGCATTTCGTCCGCGTCGACGAGCTCGATGCCGTCCTCGAATGCGTGGATGAGACGCTACGCGGTCGGACGCCACTTTCCATCCACGTGACGGGAGGCGGAAAAGGCGGAAGCTCTGCGTGGATGGTGGTTGAGCGGACGGAGGCGATCCGCGAGCTGCACGAACGCCTGATGGAGACGCTTCGCGCTTTCGAGCGACCGGGTGGCGGGCCCGCGGCCTTCTTTGAGGGCGAGGCGCGTCTGGACGACATGGTGTGGGTCGCCGGCTACCGGCTCAAGGCGAGCCTGAGCGCGTACGCCCCGCACATCACCCTGGGCCACGCCAGCAAACCGCCTCGCGTCGATCCCTTCACGTTCGAGGCGACAGCCGTGGCGGCATGCCATCTGGGGTGCTTCTGCTCCTGCCGTCGCGTGCTGCGAAGCTGGGAGCTGGGCTGAGCAGATCCGCCGAACGACACGATCAGCGCGGAGTCAAACAACGCGCTTCAACTGCTCCACGACCTGCTCCAGATCATCCTGCGTCGTCGTTCGGCCCACGCTGAATCGGATCGCCCCTATCCCCACCTCCGGTCCAATACCCATCGCCGCCAGCACCGGCGACATCGAGGTGGCTCCTGCATGGCACGCCGAGCCGGTGGACGCCGCGACCCCCTCGAGGCGCCCAAGCAATTCATGACCCTTCCGATTGCGAAAACTGACGTTCAAGGTGTTCGGCAGCCGCTCCGTCGGATGACCGTTCAGGACCACGGCATCGCCGAATTCGGCCTGCAGGTGACTCCACAAGAAGGCGGCAAGCTGCCCGAGCCGATCGCCACATGGGTCCAGGCGCGCAAGACGGCACGCGGCGCCGAGTCCTGCCGCCAGCAGTACATTCTCGGTGCCGGCACGGCGCCCGTCTTCGTGTCCGGCACCGTGCATCAGCGGTTCTATCTCCAGCTCGTCCCGCATGTACAAAGCGCCGACCCCTTTGGGGGCGTACAGCTTGTGCCCGGCCACGCTGAGCAGATCGACGCCGAGGCGTTGCACATCGACGTCAATCTTTCCGACCGATTGCGCAGCATCAACGTGAAACAGTACACCGCGCTCTCGCGCGATGCGCGCAATCGCGGAGATCGGCTCGATCGTGCCGACTTCGTTGTTGGCGTGCATGACGCTGACCAGCACCGTCCTTCGATTCAACGCCCGACGCACGTCGTCTGGGTCTACCATCCCGGTGGAGTCGACCGCCAGCCGCGTCACGGTGGCACCGAGCCGCTCGAGAAAGCGACACGGTTCGAGCACGGCCGGGTGCTCGACCTCGGTCGTGACAATATGTGCACCCTGGATCCCACGCCGAAAGACAACGCCCTTGATGGCGTGGTTGTTCGCTTCGGTACCGCCGCTGGTGAAGACGATCTCCGGCAGCGCCGCGTTCAGCAGCGCCGCAACCTCGGCGCGGGCCTCCTCGACGACACGCCGTGCCGGAGGTCCGGCCCAATGCTGGCTGGACGGGTTGCCGTAATGTTCGCGGAGCAGCGGCTCCATGGCCGAGACGACTTCCGGCGCAAGCGGCGTGCTGGCGTTGAAGTCGAGGTACACGCGGCGAGCGCTCGCAGCTGGTAATGGCACTGTTGACATGATGATACATTTGCGTTTCTGCCAGTGACATTCACTTCTTGTCAGGCACCGAGCGCCGATCCGTTTTGCGACGCGGTCGTCCGCTTCATGGGAGATCGGCTGGGAGTGCGAACGCAGTTTGTCGGAGAAATGCCGTGGCAGAAAAGAGAACGCGGGTTCGATCGAGGCGAAATCGAGGTCTGTTGGATGTGCGGGTGGCCTTACGCGGTCCGGGCCGACAGCCCCTCGGCAGGTATTGATCTCATTGCCGCGCCAGTGATGGCGGGTCCCCGATACCTCGATCGGCCCGTCTACTTCTCCGACATTGTTGTCCGTGCGGACGGCAGGTTCGACTCGTTCAAGGACCTGCGCGGGGGATCGTGGGCGCTGGTTCGGCAACGGCAACCGCGATCGTGTCCGCGTGGACATCTAAGCCGGATTATTCACGAATGGAAACTCGACACGACGCCATTCGCTCCGAAAACCGGCTCCGCAGGCCGGAAAAATGCGGCTTCGGCTTACCGTTCTCCGAACGCGGCGTGGGGTGAAGGCTTCGCCGTGTCGCCCCCATCCC
>JACPPO010000098.1 GCA_016190945.1 Acidobacteriota bacterium
AATAAGCTTCTTCGCGTAACGCTCCCACTGGACGGTTGACCACTCTACTTCTCAAATCATGTAGATCTCGCGCCGGCCTGCACGATGCTCTCAGGCCCTGATGTGTAACGGGGGCATTTCGGGTAGCCAAAATGGAAATCCCGCCAGTTACCAGTGTGCTCCATGCGCATGAACATCGGACCACGTAAAACGGCGCCGGCATACGTCCCCTTCCTGGCCATCGGGGCCGTCCTGGCCTGCAGCGCGCTCTACCGTGCGCTGATCTTTACCGGTTTTACGAACGATCACCACATGCACTTGGCATGGGCGCAACAGACATTGCGCGGCGAACTGCCGGGGCGCGACTTCGTCGAGCCCGGGATGCCGCTCACGATCGCGTTGTCGGCCGCCGCGCAGCATCTGATGGGCCGTGGGATCCTGCCGGAGTTCGTCCTCTGTCTCGTATTCATCGTGGCGGCCGCCGGACTGACCTATTGGCTCGGCACGCGGCTGACAGGATCGCCAGTGCTTGGCCTGATCGCCGCGGCGCTGCAACTGGCGAGCCTTCCACGCCTGTACAACTATCCAAAACTCTTCATCCCGGTTGTGGCGGTGCTGTTGATCTGGAGGTATATCGAGCACCCGACCGTCTGGCGTGCGGCAGCGATGGGCGCATGGGCCGCTGTCGCCTTTCTCTTCCGCCACGATTATCTCGTGTATCTCGCGGTGCCAGCACTTGTGGCGCTCGTCTGCCACCTGCCCCGCAGCGGCACTCAGACGACCGCACGGCACGTTGGCGCCTGGGCCGCTGCGGCAATCGTCCCTGTACTGCCCTATCTCGTAGCGCTTCAGTTCCTCGGTGGGATTGGACCGCATTTCCGCGACGGGCTGGAGTTCGCGCGAAGCGAACAGTACCAATGGAACATGACGCTGCCGCGGTTCGCCGTGGCACCTCCGCCGGCCGTCCCGTCGCGAGCCGACCTCGGACCGGCGGGTGCGGCCCGCCGAATCGCCCGCGCCGTGGTTCTGGACGGCGTGTTGTTTGTCGGGCCGGTCGTGAATTGGGAGAATGCCGGCGCCGCGATGTTCTACGGCGCCTTCATGCTCCCGGCTGCCCTGATCGTTGCCATTGGAATCGCGGCGCTGCGGCGACACCCGCACGTGTTGCGACCAAACGAGATACAGGTGCTCACGTTGGCTGTACTGTCTCTCATCCTCGCGCTCGCTTTCGTTCGCCATCCGTTTCAGGCGAGGCTACCGGACGTGGCCGGGACGATGCCGCTGATTGCGGTGGCGAGTGCGGCCGCCGTGCGGCACCGCGGGACTGGCCTGCGAGTGTGCGGCATGGCGCTGGTCACTGTGGCTCTGGTCGCGGTGTGCGTTCAGGGCCGCGTATGGAACCAGCTGTATGGGGCCGGTGTGTTTCGTGCGCCAGGTGCCTTCGTGTCTCGGATCGACACTCTGCCGGCGAAGCTGCGTACCTGGCCCTGGGAGGCTTTGTGGTCGCCGGGCGCTCTTCCGGCCAGCGTCCGTTACCTGCATGCGTGCACGGCGCCCGACGACCGCGTCCTGGTCACGTGGTTTGCGCCAGAGATGTTTACGTTCGCCGAGCGGGGGTTCGCCGCCGGGCACCCGTTCTTCACCCGAACGCATTTCCTTTCGGCCCACTACCAGAACGCAATGCTCGAGCGCCTCACGCACCAGCGTGTGCCCGTAGCGCTCATCAATCTCGAGCAGCCGTGGTTTACGGCGCGGTACTCGGCGCTCGACGGATATCTCAAAGAGCATTACGCCGTCATCGACACGTATAATTACAATGGTGCGGGCATCGCAATAGCCGTCCGGAAGGACCTCCCGCCGTCCGGTGTCTTCGCGCCCACTGGCTGGCCATGCTTTCGCCAGACATCCTCGCCATCACGCTGAAAGATTGACGTTTGGGACTACTGCCCTCACGCAACTTTCTGCCAGGTCTTCTCGAGGAACGAAGGCAAGTGCTTGGCGCCATCGATTCGTCGCAAGGCAATTTGCCCGAACGCCACGAGCCCGTACAGCACCGTCAGCGCGGCGGCCTCGGTGCCGAACGACGCTTGCGTCTTCGTCCGTCGACGAAACTCGCGATTGAGATTTTCGAGCATGTTGGTCGTACGGATCGACTTCCACGTCGCCTTCGGGAACTCGTAGAACGTCAGCAGCTCCAGGCCGGCTTCCTCGAGCGACTTCGTGACTAGCGGTTGGGCAGAGTTCTATCGTCGGAACGCAGAACGGTACGCCCAAGTGGCGGAAAGCGGCTTGCAGTCCACGGCCGTCGACAGTTCCCACCCGCGGTTGCGAGGGGACTGGGACTTGGTGGCGCGGCTGGCACAGCTTGCACCGGGAACCACGGGTCTGGATGCTGGCTGCGGTGCGGGAGCGAGGGACGTGCGTCGACTCCTGCGCCGAGGCTACGACATGACAGGTATCGACGCGGTGAACGAGGCCGTTCGTCTGACGCACAAACTCTGCCCCGACCTGAGACGGCGCGTATTTACCGCCGATCTCCGAGAGCCACTCCCCTTTGGGGATGAGTCGTTTGACTTCGCTCTCTGTGTGTCCGTCCTTCAGCATATCGATCAGGACGTGACGTATCAGGCGACGCTCCCCGAGCTAATCCGAGTACTGCGACCAGGCGGGGTCCTTCTGTTGGCGTTCAAGCGGGGGAGTGGAACGGCCTCCATATATGACCATCACTAT
>JACPPO010000100.1 GCA_016190945.1 Acidobacteriota bacterium
AGTCTAAGCCGCTGCCGTCGCCCCTCGCCTTCGCGCTGAGAATCCCAGCGGTGACCGTGTGGTGCAGGCCGAACGGGCTCCCGATCGCCACCACCCACTCTCCAGGCTGCACGCGATCGGAATCGCCGAGCGGCGCCGGCCGCAGACCGCTCGGATTAGGAGCCTTGAGAAGCGCGAGGTCGGTATCTGGATCTCGTCCGACCACGACGACGTCGATGTCATCGCCCTCATCGGTACGGACGTGGATCGCTGCGACGCCTTCAATCACGTGCGCGTTCGTCAGGATGAAGCCCTCGGCGTCGATGACGACGCCCGATCCGAGGCCCTGCGCCATGATCGGCGGGATCGCAGGGGCCGACTGCCAGTTGGGGGGCAACGAGATTGGCGCCACTTCCGTGAGCGTATGCAGCGCGACGACGGAGCGTGCGCGCTCGCGTGCCACGCGCGCGAAGGCGTCGGCCCTCAGGAAAGGAGACGATGCCGGCTCCGGCGCGGCTGCCAGGCGCCGTGCCGGCGCGGTGCTCGTGTCAAGCCCCGGCGGGTTCACGCGCGCCCAGAGCGCGTCATAGAACTGTGAGGGCAGCGCGCTCTTCAGCTCGAACACGAACGTGCGCGTGTTACCGCTGCCGCCTTCGTAGGCCTGCACCTGCAGACGGAAGCGGTCGAGTGGCAACACCGCGAAGATGTCGGAGAACCGCCAGAAGCGGGCGTCGGTCTCGCGTTCGGTGAGGTACGCGAGGTGGTTCTCGTACATTACGAGGGTGCCTTCGCTGCCGCGGCCCGAGCGCTGATGCTTGACAGGCACGCGGAACAACACGGGGCCCGCGCCCGGCGGCATCACGGCCGTGACGAGGGGATGTTCTATCCGAGAGAGCAGGAACGCCACGAGCTCCGGCGACACCGATCCCCCGACGACATCGAACGTGAACGTCCGGTCCGCGCCCACCTTGAGGCGACCCTGGTCTTCGTACGTCAGCACGGCGATCCGCGTGGGCGACAGCACCTGCAGTTGCTTGATGTCGCCATAGACCCACGTCCGTCGGTCCTTCGTCTCGGTGGTGTCGTATTGGACGGAGTCCTCGGTAAACCGCAGCATGCCCTGACTCGAGCCGACAAACTGGTCCTTCTTGACGGTCAGCTCGAACGGCGGACCGGCCGCCCCTGCCCACGAGGCCGATGCGAGCGCCATGACCGCTGCCGTGATGATGATGAAGCGATGACTGCGCATGACTGCCTCCTCCGCCTCTACGACGCCGTGGCCCGCGCAAGCGCCGGTTTGACCTCGCGATACCACTTCCAGATCGCGAAGATCACCGGATAGATCAGGAGCTGAAGCGCGAAGGACGAGATGACGCCACCCACCATCGGGGCCGCGATCCGCTTCATGACATCGGCGCCGGCTCCGGTGCTCCACATGATGGGTAACAACCCCAGCAGGATTGCCATCACCGCCATCATCTTGGGACGCAGGCGCTGCACGGCGCCCTCCTCGACGGCCGCGTGCAGGTCGGCGCGGCTCCGCATGCGCCCTTCGCGCTTGAAGCGTTCGTACGCCAGGTCGAGGTAGAGCAACATCACGACCCCGGTTTCCGCATCGACGCCGGCCAGCGCGATGATGCCGACCCAGACGGCGACGCTCAGGTTGTATCCAAGCAGGTAGATCAGCCAGAAAGCGCCAATGAGCGAGAACGGGACCGCCAACAGCACGATGGCAACCTTCGTGAGGTTCTGCGTGTTGAAAAACAGTAGGACAATGACGATTAGGAGCGTGACCGGAATGACCAAGGTCAGGCGTTCCTTCGCACGTAGCATGTACTCGTACTGGCCGCTCCACTCCAAGTAGTAGCCTTCGGGCAGCGTGACCATCCCATTGACAGCGCGCTTCGCCTCGTCCACGTAGCTGCCAATGTCACGATCGGCCACGTCGACATACACGTAGCCAAGAAGCTGCGCCTGCTCGGTCCGGATGACCGTGGGCCCGGTCGTCGAGGAGATCTCGGCCACTTGATCGATCGGAATCTGCATGCCGCCCGGCGTCGAGATGAGCGTGCGGCGGATGGTATTGACATCGCTGCGGTAGTAGCGCTGGTATCGCACGTTGACGGGGAACCGCTCGCGGCCCTCGATCGTCGTGGTAATGTTGGCGCCGCCGATCGCCGACTCGATCACCATCTCGACGTCCTGCACCGACAGCCCGTATCTGGCGATCTGGTCGCGCTTGATCGTGAAGTCGACGTAATAGCCGCCGGTGACCCGTTCCGCGAAGACATTGCGAGTGCCGCGTACGCTCCCGATAGCCCCTTCGATCTGCGTGCCGATCTCGTTGATGGCCTCGAGCGTGGGTCCGAAGATCTTGATGCCGACGGGCGTCCGGATGCCGGTGGACAGCATGTCCACCCGCGCCTTGATCGGCATCGTCCAGGCATTGGCGACGCCTGGCAGTCGGACCATCTTGTCCAGCTCGGCCTCGAGCCTGGCCGGCGTCATACCAGGGCGCCACTGGTCCTCCCCCTTCAGGTTGATCACGGTCTCGATCATCTCGAGCGGGGCCGGATCCGTCGCGGTGATGGCGCGCCCGGCTTTCCCGAAGACAGACTCCACTTCGGGCACCTGCTTGATGATCTTGTCCTGCATGGCCAGGATCTGCTGGGCGGTCTGCACCGACGCGCCCGGCAACGTGATCGGCATGTAGAGGAGCGTCCCTTCGTACAACGGGGGCATGAATTCCGACCCGAGCCGCAGGAACACCGGCACGGTGCTGAGCATCAGGATGACCGCAAGCGCCAGGGTTACGAGCTTGTGCCGCAGCACGAGCGTCACAAACGGGTGATAGGCCCAGATCAGGAACCGATTCAGCGGGTTCTTCGTCTCTGCCGCGATCTTCCCGCGGATGAAGAGCACCATCAGGAACGGCACGATCAGTACCGACACGAGCGCCGCGAACCCCATGGCAAACGTCTTCGTGTAGGCCAGGGGCTTGAAGAGCCGGCCTTCCTGCGCCTCGAGCGTGAAGATGGGCAGAAACGACACGGTGATGATCAGGAGCGAGAAAAAGAGGGGGCGGCCGACTTCCTGCGCCGCCTCGATCAGAATCTCGCGCCTCGGCCTGGCACCCTCGTCATGTTCGAGATGCTTGTGGGCGTTCTCGATCATGATGATGGCGGCGTCGATCATGGCGCCGATCGCGATCGCGATCCCTCCCAGGCTCATGACGTTCGAGCCGAGCCCGATGTACTTCATGGCCACGAACGACAGCAGGATGGACAGTGGCAGCGTCAGGATGGCCACCAGGGCGCTGCGGAAGTGCCAGAGGAAGACCACGCACACGAGCGAGACGATGAGCACCTCCTCGACGAGCTTCTCCGTGAGCGTGTCGATCGATCGCTCGATCAGTGCCGAGCGATCGTAGGTTGTGACAAACTCGACCCCGTCCGGGAGCGCCGGCCGGACCCGTTCCTCAACGGCCCGCTTGATGTTCTCGATGACGCCGTAGGTGTCCACGCCAGACCGGACCACCACGATCCCGCCCGCGACGTCGCCGTCGCCATTGAGCTCGGCGACGCCACGGCGCATGTCCGGGCCGAGGTGGACGCGGCCGATATCCTTGACGAGGATGGGCGTGCCGTCCGGCTTGGCGCCGAGGCCGACCTGTTCGATATCGCCCACGCTCTGCAGGTACCCGCGACCCCGCACCATATACTCGCGACCCGTCCACTCGACCACACGGCCGCCGACGTCGTTGTTGCTCTGGCGAACGGCCGAAATGACCATGTCGATCGGCATGTTGTAGGCGAGCAGGGCGTTCGGGTCGACCTCGATCTGATACTGCTTGACGTAGCCGCCGACCGGAGCGACCTCGGCAACCCCCGTGACGCTGCGGAGCCAGTACTGGACGTACCAATCGTTCAGCGTGCGCAGACGCGAGAGGTCGTACTGCCCTGTGCGATCGACCAGCGCATACTCGAAGGCCCAGCCAACACCCGTCGCATCTGGCCCGAGCACCGCCTGCACCCCAGCGGGGAGGCGTCCCTGTAGTCCATTCAAGTACTCGAGGACCCGGCTCCGGGCCCAGTAGAGGTCCGTGCCATCCTGGAAGATCACGTAGACGAAGGCGACGTCAAAGTAGGAGAAGCCGCGGACGACCCTCACGTTGGGCGCCGAAATGAGTGCCGTGACGATCGGGTAGGTGACCTGGTCCTCCACCAACGTCGGGCTACGGCCCTCCCAGTTCGCGGTCACGATCACTTGCACGTCCGACAGGTCCGGCAGCGCGTCAATCGGCGTGCTGCGAATGGCCCACACGCCGCCACCGACGATGGCCAGCACCAGCAACAGGACGATGAAGGGATTACGGGCGCTAAGGGCGATTAACTTGTTAATCACGGCCGAACTCCTGATACGTTCTGTTCACCTCGCCATCACGGCTTATGTGACGAAGGGTCCGCTGGTGCCGGCGTTGCGGGCGTCGATCGCGCGGGTGGCCTGCTCTCACTGCCCTCGCTGCCGGGACTCATGTTTGTACCGTGCATGCTGAGCGACATCGCCTGCATCGCTGCTTGGAGATTCGTCTCCGAATCGATCAGGAACTGCGCCGACGTCACGACCGGGTCTCCGTCGGCGAGCCCCTGGATCGCCGGGAAGAAGTCGTCCACCGGTTCACCAACGACGATTTCCCTCGGCTCGAAGTACCCGTCGGGCAAGGCGACGATGGCGTAGCGCTTCGATCCGTTGTCGAGGACGGCCTCCTTTGGAACCGCAAGCTGCTCGCCCATGCCGGCGCGAAGCAGCACGGTCACGTAGCTCTCGGGCTTGAACTCGAGCCCGGGGTTCCGGAACTCGATGCGAACCTTCACGCGCCGTGTCTCCGGGTCGACCCCCGGATAGATGAACGTGATCCTGCCCTTCAGGCTGCGTGTCGACTGGCCGTAGGGAAACTGGATCTCCGCCTCCTGACCCAGCTTCACAAGACGCGTTTCGTACTCAAAGATCTGCCCCAGGACCCAGATGGTGGACAGATCGGCGATCTTGAAGGTGCTCATCTCGGGCGAGATGTATTGGCCCGCGAACGCGTTGCGCTCGAGCACTACGCCGTCAAACGGCGAATAGAGCGTCAGGGTCTTGCGCGGTTGGCCGGTTCGCGCCAGCTCGTCGATCTGCGCGTCGGTGATGTCCCAGAGCTGCAACCGGTCGCGGGCCGCCGAGACGAGGGATTCGGCTCCGGCTCGGGTTTCCGGGAATTGACTCTCACCGAGCTGCTGGCTGGCCTTGAGCGCCAGGAGATACTCGTTCTGCGTCGCGACCAGATCGGGGCTATAGATAGTGAACAGCGGCTGGCCGCGACGAACCGCTTTCCCGACGTAGTCCACATACACTTGCTCGATCCACCCGATGACCTTCGTGTGGATCTGCGTCACGCGCGTCTCGTCGTACGCCAGCGTCCCCACGGTGCGAATGGTCGTGTTGAGCGGCCGGCGTGTCACCGTCGCCGTCCGAACGCCGATCAACTGCTGCCGAGCGGGCGAGATGTAGACGCCCCTCGCGGTCGTGTCCTCCGATCCGGATCTCATCTCCATGCCGGGCATCGCCGGTGATTCGCCTTGCCGGCCGGTCGTTGCGGCGCTCTCCGCAGATCGGGTGGCCTCGCCCGTGCCGCCACCGGAATACTGAAGCACCAGCCAGGCGCCACCGGCGCCGATAACGAGCGAAGCCGCCGCGACGGCCACAAAGGGCCCGATGCGACGCGAATCTTGCAGTGGTGTGTCGCTCATGTTCGTGTCACCTGATGAGGCTCAATCCGGTCAGCGGCTCGAGCCGCGCCAGCGCCTGGAGATATCGCGCGTTCTGTTCCTCGTAGCTGATCTGGTAGCTCAGCACCGTTGTGAAACTCGTCAGCACGCTCAGAAAGTCCACGCGCCCAACCTGATAGGCCGCCAGTGACGATTCGAGCGAGAGCCGCGCCTGCGGCAGCACGCTGTCCGCGTAGAGATCCATCAGCCTCTTGCTCGTCGTTTCGGCCAGGTACTCCTCCGTCACCCGCGCCAGCGCCATTGACAGCGTCGCGTCCCGCATCTGTCGTCCACTTTCGAGCGCCGCGGCCGCCTCGGCGATCATCGGCCGCTGCTTGCGCTGCCAGAACAGCGGCAGCTTGACCATGAAGTCGACGCCGTACATCCACGGCATGTCGCCGACGAACTTCTGACTCGTCACGTTGAACGCAAAATCTGGCAACACCTCTCTCCTCGCCAGTGACAGTGCCTGCTGGCCGCGGTCGATCGCGCGCTCGTCGCGTCTGAGCGCCGGATAGTTCTGCTGCACGAGGGCGCGCAGCTCCTCGATGCCAGCAGTGGGCGGAGCGACGTCGAATGTCAGCGTGCTCTCGAGCGGCGTATCGGGCCGCCGAAACAGCAGACCGTTGATCTGCGCCTGGAGGGCATTGCGCTGCTGGTCGAACATGGCTTGCCGCTCGAGAATCATGGAGATCTCGAGCTGCGCCTTCAGCACGTCCTGTTGGATCCCCTGCCCCACGCGGAACCTCGCCTCCGCAATCTGGCGGACCTGTTCGAGCCGCTCCTTGTTGCGCTGAAGGACGTCGAGGCTCCGGCTCACGTACTGATATTCGACGTAGGCCGTCTTCAGGTCGGCGATCAGGCGCCGGCGCGTGGTTTCGGAATTCCAGCGTTCGGCCTCTGCTTCCGTCGCCGCCACGCGGGTCTTGAGCGCAAGCTTGCCGGGGTACGGGATTTCCTGTGAGAGGCCGAACTGGCGGAAGCTGCCTGGTGCGCTGGCTGACGGAAACAGCGGCGGCCGGAGCAGGCCGCCCATGTAGCCGAAGCTCAGCGCGGGATCCGGCGGCGCGCCAGCCGGTGCGATGCGCGCCACGCTCATGTCGACTTCGCGGCGCGCCGCTCTGATCTCGGGATTGTTTCGCTCCAGCTCGGCGACGAGTGCAGCTAGCGTTGACG
>JACPPO010000101.1 GCA_016190945.1 Acidobacteriota bacterium
CACATTGCCGTGAGTCGTTTTTGTCAAGTGCACCCCGAGCGAGTGGCCGGACGCGTGCGGAAGCGGATAGACCGGTCCGTTGAGGAACGGCCGTTTCGAGGGGACCAGCTCCGCATACTCGCCGCGGCACGGATAGATCTTAAACGTCTCGCCACCGAGCACCGCTGACACATCGTCCGCGTATAGCCCCGCGGCATTAACAACGGCCCGCGCAAGAATGCGCTCGGCGGGGGTATGGAGCTCGAGGCCGTCGGCGCGAGGCTCAGCGCCAATCAGCGGCGTACTCGGCAGGATTGCGGCGTCATGGTCCGCACAGAGCCGCTCGAGCGTACGGACCAGCCCCTCCGCCTCGATGATGCCCGTGTTCGGCGAGTATAGCGCCGCGTGCGCGCGCACGTGCGGCTCGCGCGCGCGTATGAACCGATCGCCGACAATCTCAAGGCCACTCACGCCGTTGGCCTCGCCGCGTGACCTCAGCGTCTCGAGTGCTTCAACGTCGTGAGGTGCGTGCGCGACGACGAGCTTTCCGCATCGCCGGTGTGGTACGCCGTACGTCTCGCAGAACGCGTACAGCATCCGTGCGCCCTCAACGCAGTACCTGGCTTTCAGTGATCCCGTCGGGTAATGCATCCCCACGTGAATGACCTGGCTGTTGTGCGTGCTCGTACCCATGCCGGGCCGCCGTTCGCGCTCGAGCACGCAGACGCTGTGACCGCGCCGCGCGATCGCCCACGCTGCTGCGAGCCCAATCACCCCAGCTCCTATCACGACAGTGTCTATCCGGGACGTATCGATCATGTGTCTGGAAATGGTACGATATAGAGTTTGCGAGTGCCTGTGGACGGTCAGTATAGAGGGCAATGACGGGCCGCATTCTCGTGACAGGCGCGGCTGGACGGCTTGGCGCCTCGGTTGTCGCTGCGTTCGCCGGTTACGACGTGATCGCCTATAGGCGCGCGGCGCTCGACATCACCGACCCGGAAGCCGTGCGCAGGGCCATCGGGGGAGCGGCGTCGGCGGTCGTGATCAACTGTGCCGCATTCAACGATGTCGATGGCGCCGAAACTCGTCCAACCGACGCGCTTGCGGTCAATGCATTCGCCGTTCGTAGTCTTGCGCGCGCGGCGGAAACGTGCGGCGCGACCTTCGTTCACTTCGGTACCGACTTCGTGTTCGACGGCAACGCAACCGAGCCTTACGGCGAGGAGGCCGTACCGTCGCCGCGAAGCGTCTACGCGCTGAGCAAGCTGCTCGGCGAATGGTTCGCACTCGACGCGCCGCGCGGGTTCGTCCTCCGCGTGGAAAGCCTGTTTGGCGCCCCGGCAGGATGGAGCGGCCGCCCGGGGTCGCTCGACGCCATTGTCGAGGGTCTCGAACAGGGCCGCGACGTCAGGGTGTTCACAGACAGGGTCGTATCCCCGAGCTACGCGCACGATGTCGCGCGCGCCGTCAGGCACCTGGTCGAGACGACCGCGCCACCCGGCGTATATCACTGCGTGAATTCGGGACGGGCGACGTGGTACGACGTGGCTGAGGAGGCCGCGCGCCTGCTTGGCGTGCGGCCTCGACTTCAGCCCATCAGGCTGGATCAGGTCGCACTCAAGGCGACGCGTCCGCGATTCTGCGCGCTGGCAAACCGGAAGCTCGCGGCAACCGGTTTCACGATGCCCGCGTGGAACGATGCGCTGCGCCGGTGGCTGACGGAACGCGGCGCGCGGCGCGATAACCGCGATAACCGCGATAACATAGACAC
>JACPPO010000102.1 GCA_016190945.1 Acidobacteriota bacterium
ACCTCGGATTTGCGTCAGGGCACGACTTCAGTCGTGCCGTAAGTCCAGCAGAATGAACAGGGGCTTTAGCCCCTGAGGGTGCGCCCTCGTAGTTATCACACCCACTCCCTCCGCCGTTCCCTCCGATTGCCTCCGGTTGGTGTCCATCGCTGCCGGAAGCGACGCCCATTGCCGTCTGCGTCTCAAACAGCCGCTGCACGGTCTCGCTCGTGTAAGCGCGCCGCGCCAGAATCTCTCCGAGCGATTGGAGCCGTGCTTGCCCCGCCGCCAACTCCGCCCGTAACTGCTCCAGAAGGTCTCGTTGTTGGGCCTGTTCCGCTCTGGCTGCGCGCAGGCTTACCTCCAGTCGGTTCCGCTCCTCGGCCAACGCTTCCAGTGCCGCATGGTGCTGCATCACGGCCGCCTGGCTTTCCTCGCGGTTGCGGGCTGCCGACTCCTGCGCTGTCTCAGCCGCTGCCAGCCGGCCTTTGGCCTGCTCCATCTGCCGCGCCGTTGTTTCCAGAAATTGTTCGATTTGCGCGACCTGGTTGTGCAACGTGGCGCACAGGTGCACTGTCTCCAGCATTTGCTGGCGCAACTGTTCCAGCCGGTCCGCTTTTTCGGTGAGCTGCCTCTGGCAGGCCAGCGATTCATGCGACTGCCGCTGGAGCAGTTCGTTGATCGTCGTGCTCTCGGCGCGAATGGTTTCCAGAACCGAGGCGCACGCGCTGCGCTCCTGCTCGAACGCTTCCCGCTGCGCGCGCCATTGCTCGAACTCGGTGGCGGCCTCCTCGATGCGACTGTTCAGATATTGGACCTGCTGGCTTTGCGCGGCAAACTGGCTGCGCGCGCGCTCGGCGGCCACCCTCAACGCGGAGCGTTCCTCCACCGCCTGGCGCAATGCGGCCTCGTCGCGGCGGCAAAGCTCCTGCCCTGCCTGCTGTTGCTTTTCCTGCGCATCAATCCGTTCCAGTTGCTCGCGCAAGGAGCCGCTCAGAAGGCTCACCTCCAGGGCGGCCCGTGTGGCCTGCTGCTCCGTTTCGCGGTAACGGCTGGCGAGCAGCAGTCGAAGCTGGCCTTGCAACTGCCCGCGCAATTCCCCATAGCGGCGCGCCTTGGCTGCCTGTCGCTGGAGCGAATTCACCTGGCGGCGAATCTCCTCCAGAATGTCGTTCACCCGCGCCAGGTTTTGCTTGGAGGATTCCAGCTTTGCCCAAGCCAGTTTCCTCTTGGCCTTGAACTTGGTAA
>JACPPO010000103.1 GCA_016190945.1 Acidobacteriota bacterium
CTGGAGAAGGGTGAGGGCCGGAAGCTCAAGCCAGTTGTGACTTTCGAGAAGGTCGAATTGCGGCTCGCGCTGGCGGCATAGGAGCCACGGTTGTGGTGTGACACAGGTGTGACACGCCGTCAGAGCAAAACCGTGCTGAAACGGTAAGCATGGATCGACCGAGGTGCACGACGCACGGCTACTCTGTCGGCGCCGGTCTTACGTACCGGTTCGCCAGGAGCTTCGGCGCGCCCCTCGAAGTCCGTGACGATGCGCTTCGGCCGAAGCACGCGGCCATTGTAGCTGTGCCTTGGGGCGCACGGCGCGGGCCGGTTCACGAAAGACATCGATCTCCTGCTCGATGAGGCGCCCGAGAATATCGTCCGCGTGAAGCAAGGACACCTGCCGCCCGCAGGATACGATCGACCGTGCATTCCTGCACCAGCTCCTGGAGCGGCGTCGGCGCCAATAACCGCTGGCCGCTCGCATCATACAATCAGGCTCGACATCGATGCCCTTGCCTTCGGGGCACGCGCGTGGGCTTCTACGGTCGCGCGACGAGGTCGAACGGTTCGAGCGGCGCCGGCGTGAAGCAGAGGATAAACATGAGGAGGGCGGCGGCAGCCAGCCACAGGCGCGTGCGATCGAGCGGGATGTCCTCGTCAACCGTGCGAGGATGGCGCGGGCCGAAGGCCACCAGCATCACCACCGTGAGCACCGTCCATACCAGCCACGAGCTCGACACCCACGTCAGGCCGATGAGCGCGGCGACCGTGCCGAGCGTCATCAGCGTGCTCTTGCGGCCCAGCACGGCGTAGGAGATGTGGCCGCCGTCGAGCTGACCGATGGGAAAGAGGTTGAGCGCGGTTGCCAGCAGGCCGAACCATGCCGCGAACGCCATCGGGTGCATGTTGATCGAATACCCCTCGGGCGGCGTCCCCCAGAACAGCCAGGCGACGCCTTTGAAGAGCAGCGGCTCGCCCAGCTCGACGAACCCCTGCGTGTCGGTGGGCAGTTCGGTCAGGCGCGAGAGGCTCATCCCCACGAGCAGCACGGGTATGGCCACGATGAAACCGGCGATCGGTCCGGCAATGCCGATGTCGAAGAGCTCACGTTTGCCGGGGATGGTCTGCCGGATGCGAATAAAGGCGCCGAGCGTCCCCGTCAGCGGCAGCGGCGCGGGTAGAAAGTAGGGGAGAGATGCATCAACCCCGTAGCGCCTGCAGGCATAGTAGTGGCCGAACTCGTGCGCCCCAAGAATCGCAAGGATCGACGCGCTGTACCAAAGACCGTTCAGGATGAATTGCGGAGTCGTCAGATCCAAGGCACCCCTGCCGAAGTCGAGATGAAAGCTCGCGAAGTGCTCGGCTCCCACGAACATCGTGGTCGCAACGGTCAGAAGGAACAGAATGAGGTGGCGCCAGATCGGCGGCTGGCGGCGGGGTGGCACGGGTGGCACCGGCGAGACGTAGACCGGCTCCAGAGGCGAGGCGGCCGTCGAGTGGAAATCCGGGGTGTCGGACGAAGGAAAGCCCATTCGGGCCCGTTACCCGATATTCTGAAGGTCTTTGCCGGGCTTGAACCGGATCGTGCGCCCCGGAGGAATCCGCACTTCCTTGCCGGTCCGCGGGTTGCGGCCGATTCCGCGTTTCCGGGGCTTGACCTGGAAGACGCCGAACCCGCGGAGCTCAATCCGGTCGCCCCGCTGCATCGAGAGGCGCATGGCATCGAACACGGCATCGACCGCTACCTCAGCCTTGACCTTGGTGATGTCGGCGCTCTTCGAGACCTCGTTGACGATGTCGACCTTGATCATGCCCGGGGACCCTCTGGGGAAAAAGCTGTAACTACTATAGAAAGAATCACTTACGCTGTCAAACTTGAGCATCTGAGCGCCTCACTTAAGGGTCATGTCCAAGCGCGCCTCTGCCGTCGTGTTGGTCGGCCGTCCCAATGTGGGCAAGTCGACGCTGTTCAATCGCCTGAGCGGAACGCGCCGCGCCATCGTGACCGCGATGCCCGGTACCACCCGCGATGTCATAGCCCAGCCGGCCGAATGGCGGGGGGCGCGCTTCGAACTGATCGACACCGGCGGCATGTTTGGGGCAAGCCAGGACCCGCTCCATGCGCTGGTGCTGGAGCGCGGGCGGCGGGCCATCGCGTCGGCGGATCTCCTTGTGCTCGTGGTGGATAGCCGCGAAGGTCTGGTGCCGGGCGATCGCGAGATTGCCCAGGCGATCAGGGCCGCGGACACGCCAGCGCTCCTCGCCATCAACAAGGTGGACGACAAGCGGTGGAAGTCCGAGGCGCTCGATTTCTATCAGCTCGGCTTCGACCAGGTCTTCGAGATATCCGCGGAGCACGGGCTGGGCACCGGCGATCTCCTTGACGCGATCGTGGAGCGGTTGGGGCTCTCCCCGGCCTCTCGCGGGGCGGCCGATGAGCCGCCCGTTGAAGATCTCGATGGGGCAGCGGCATCCACGTCGGCGGCGCCCGCCGAAGTGGGAATCGCGATTGTCGGGCGGCCCAATGCGGGCAAGTCGTCGCTTGTCAATCGCCTCCTCCGCGAAGAGCGAATGATCGTCAGCGAAATGCCCGGGACGACGCGCGACGCGGTGGACACCGTGTTCACCTGGCATCGACGCCAGTTTCGCATCGTCGATACCGCGGGGATGCGCCGAGCCGGCCGTGTGGCTCGAGGCGGCCAAGTGGAGACGGTGAGCGTGATGCTGGCCAGTCGCGCCATCGAGTCGGCCGACATCGTCGTGCTGGTGATCGATGCGAGTGTTGGCGTGACCGATCAGGATGCCGCCATTGCCGGGGCGGCGGACAAGGCGGGACGCGGCATCATCATCGCGGCCAATAAGTGGGACCTGATGAAGGACCGCGGCTCCGAGTTCGTGAAGGAATTCGACGAGGAACTGCGCCGGCGGCTCAAGTTTCTCGACTACGCGCCCGTGCTCCACATTTCGGCGGCCACCGGCGAGCGGACGCCGAAACTGCTGGAAATGATCGATCGCGTGGCGGTGGCGCGCACCAAGCGCGTCAAGACGGCCGAGCTCAACGCGTTCGTGAGAAAGATCACCGACGCCCACCCCCCGGCCAGTCCTGGTCGCAACCACGTGCGCGTGCTCTATGCGGCGCAGACGGCGGTCGGGCCGCCGACATTCGTATTTTTCACCAATGTCGCGACCCAGTTTCACTTTTCTTACGAGCGTTTCCTGGTGAACCAGATCCGGGATGCGTTCGGCTTTCTCGGGTCGCCGATCCGTCTCCACGTCCGGCGGCGGCGCCGGGAGGGCGGCGGTTGAGGCCTGTTATACTGGGCCGGTGACCCCAAAGCTGTACAAGGCGGCGGACGTCTGTGAATCGACCGGACTCCAGCCGTACGTGCTGCGCTCGTGGGAAAAGGAGTTCCCCGGTATCGGGGTTCAGAAGTCGCGGGACAGCCCGCGCCTCTATCGACCGTCCGACGTTGAACAGGTGCTGCGCATCAAGCAGCTTGTGTTCGGCGAAGGATTGACGTTGGCAGGCGCGCGGCGGCGGCTCGAGGAGTCGTCGCCAGCGGCGGCGGATGTAGGCGAGGCCGAGATGGCCGACGTGCTCGACACGCTCGGCGCCGATGCGCGAGCGCGGATCGCGCTTGTCCGCAGCGGCCTCCGGTCGATTCTCGACGTGCTGTCGAAGGTCCCTGGGGCAAGCGAGCTTGCCGAGTTGCGCCGTGCGGCGCCACCCGTCGATCGCCGAGATCGGCCTTCGGCAAACGGTCGCCGTAAGGGCGGACTTTCAGGTCCGCCCAAGAAGGCACGGTCGAAAGCGCGCCCCTTCGCGGCGCGGAGGAAGTCGTCGCCGTCGAAACGCGGCAGAGGGACGAAGCGCAAACGCGCAAGCGCATAGCAAGTCTCGGGATGTAGCGCAGCCTGGTAGCGCACCTGACTGGGGGTCAGGGGGTCGTGGGTTCGAATCCCGCCATCCCGACCAAATCATCACGGCCTGATCAGCGAGACTGGTCAGCCCCTTTTTTCGAGACCGCTGGACGATCAGGGTCATTCGCTGTGGCGATTGGCGATCTCCGCGCGTCCCGGTAAACGACTCTGGCAGGTTGGCTGTTCGATGGCCGCGGGATCGACGATACGATCGCCGTTGCCGCGCAGAATCCCGCCCAAGACGCACGGTCCAGCTGAAGGATCGGCTTACAATGACGGTCGGTAGAGCGTGCGATACCTCGTCACTGCCCGGGTCAAGGCCGAACGTCTTCCGGCGCTGCGCCGCGCCATCGGCGACAGCTCACTTGGGGCCGGCTCGGTCGCCGGAGACGAATACCTGCGCGATATGGGCCGCGCGCGCGAGTTGCCTGACGGCCGCGTGAAGTGGGTCGAGACCTGCTTCTGTCCCACGCCGCTGGCGGAAGAACGCCCGTACTGGGAAGAATATTTTCATCTGCTCGCCGTGAAAGATGCGCACGCTCGAAGCCGCTGCCGCGACGAAAACGGCACCGAACCCTGGGCGTGTTGTAACTGTGACTGCACCGAACGCCTCGAGCGGTGGGTCGGCAGGCAGGGAAAAGCCTTTCTGGGGTAAGATCCCTCATTCACGTGTTTATTCTTCTTCTCGCAAGCGCTGTATTTCTGCTAGCGGAGCGTTCCGCGCACGCCTACGTCGACCCTGGCACGGGCAGTCTCCTGTACCAGGCCGCACTGACGCTGCTTCTCGGGTTCGGGTTGGCGGTTCGCCGCATACGCGGATCGGTCGCCGGCCTCGTGAGGCGTCTCGCCAGCCGCGGCACCGCCTCAGAGCGCATCACCACTGAGCGCGACTGAGCCTGCGCGCTACCCGCTGGCGCGGCGGATGGCCGTGTCGGCGTGGCTCGGTTTCGCGCTGGCGGCCTTGTTCTTCTACCCCCTGGCTGTCGCGCTCGATGCGGATGCGTACTACCTGCAGTGGCAGCTCGGAGACGTCGTCGAATCGATCGCTGCGCTCGCCGGGCTGACCCTCATTCTTGCCTCACTCCTGTTTGCGTTGTGGCCACGCTCGGGCAGGCTATCCACGATTGGACTGGTGGCCGCCGCGGCGCTGCCGCTCGCATCGTTTGCCGCCGGCGCGTCGCGCCAGCTTCCGTACGACGCCGCGATGCGGGCGGCGTGGGAGCACCAGCCGCTACGCATCGGTCTACCGGCAGCGGTCGCGGGCCTGCTGGGGCTGGGGCTCGCCCGATGGCCGCATGCGTTCGATCGCTGGTTCCGGCGGGTGCTTGTCCTCATGTCGCCGATCTCGCTCGTCGTCTTCGGCACGTTCATCGCGTCAGCGCCTCCGGGGGATCTTGTCGTCAACGTCGACCGAATCCCGGCACAGGCGGCGCAGGCGGTCGAGAAGGCATGCACTCCTGTCCTCGCCCTGTTGTTCGACGAATTATCCTTCTCGTATCTGTACGGGGAGGCCGGCGATGTGCGGCCGGAGTTTCCGGAGATCGGACGTTTCGCGTCCGCGTCCACCAATTATCTGTCGGTTGCCGCGCCCGGGCGGGAGACGCTGACGTCACTGCCGTCGTTTCTGGCCGCGCGTCGCGTTGGGGACATCAGGATCGAAGATGACGGCATCTTCGAGCTCGTGGAGGGCCACCTCCTGCCCTTCAGCGCCACCGAACCGGAGGGATTGTTCGCGACCGCCCGCCGGCTCGGGTTTACCACGGAGATGGCGGGGTTCTACCTGCCGTACTGCGAACTGCTCGACGGCTTGGCCGACGCGTGCCAATCGCTCAGCTTCTACAAGCTGTCGTCTCCCGACGGGGAGTTTTCACCCGCAAGTCCGGTCCTGACGACGCTGGTGCTGTGGCCGCGACAGTTTCCATTCGGACTGCTCAAGAATCCACCGTTCGCGATGCTGCAGCGCACGCTAGTGGAGCAGACTACCGCATTTGCCATCAGGCCGATACGCGTCGTGCCTCCGTTGTTCCGTTTCGTCCATTTCAGCGTGCCGCACCTGCCGTTCGTCTTCGACGCGGAGGGGTACGACCCGCCTTTCGATCCGCTGCAAACCGCGCCCGACGCCGAGTACGTCCGGCAGCTGCAATATGTGGATCGCCTCGTGGGCGAGCTCGTCGCTTACCTCCGCTCGACCGGGGCGTATGAAGCCACAACGGTCGTGATCCTCTCCGACCACGGATTCCGATTCGGCGGCCGGGAGCGCGATCCGCTCCACATCCCGTTTATTGTGAAACTCGCGGGACAGCAGAGGAGAGTGGACGTGATCCTGGCGTCAGGGGGCGAACGCCTGCTCAAGGAGATCGTCGAGCGGTCGTGCGCCGCGTAGAATCTCGACGTGAAGGGTCCACGCAGGATCGTCATCGAGCTCGGGACGGTCGGGTTGGCGCTGGTCGCGGCCTTCACGCCGACCGCACCGTCGGCGGTTGAGCGGTGGTTTTCGACGGGTTTCTATCCAGCCCTTCAACGTCATGTCACGCCCCTCACGAACCTGTTGCCCTTTGCGGTGCTTGACGTACTGGTCGTCGCTGGGTGTGCCGCAGCGCTCACGGTGTTGATCCGCGCGGTGCAGGAGGCGCGACGGACGCGAGGGATGTGGCCGGTACTGCGCGCGCTGGGCGATCTGGCTGCCGCGGCCGCGTCTGTTTACCTCGTATTCCTCGTGCTGTGGGGACTGAACTACCGCCGTGTGCCGATGACCGAGCGCTTGATCGTGGACCCGGGCGCTCCCGCGTCCCAGGCGGTGGCCGACCTCGGCGTCGAGGCCGCAACACAGCTCAACACGCTGCACGACGAGGCGCATCGGGTCGGCTGGAGCGGGGCGCCGCGGGAGGACGAGACGTTTCGACGAGCGTTCAAAGCCGCTCAGCGAGCATTGAGCGAGGCCCCGCCTGCCACGCCGGGGCGTTTGAAGCGCACCCTGCTTGGTCCGTATTTTCGCTGGACGAGCGTCGACGGCATGATCAATCCGTTCGGCCTCGAGGTGCTCGCCAATCCAGACCTCCTGCCGTTCGAACGTCCCTTTGTCGCCGCGCACGAGTGGTCTCACCTTGCCGGGTATGCGGATGAAGCCGAGGCCAGTTTTGTCGGATGGCTCACGTGCATGCGCGCCGACGTGCCCGCGCGGTACAGCGGCTGGCTGTTTCTGTACTGGCAGGTGAGCGAGGAGGTTGATGACGACGGTCGCGCAAGGCTCGCCAAGGCGCTGGGTGCCGGGCCTCGCCGCGACATTGAGGCCAGCGTCCAACGCCTGCGGCGCGGGCAGTTGCCGTGGCTTCGCACCGCCGGCTGGCGCGTCTACGACCGGTACCTGAAGGCGAACCGCGTGGAAAAGGGCGTCCGCAGCTACGGTGCGGTCGTCACCCTCATTGTTCGCGCGCGTTTCGAGCCGGGCTGGATGCCCGTTCGCCGCACCGCGGCCGCGGTCCAAGACCCGGGCCCATGACGCCGCTGGTCGATCAATCGATCGCTGTGACGCGCGCCGCGGCGCGGTGGAGCCGATCGCGCACCGCGCGCCACAGCCCCGCGTCTTGTGAGACGTCGCGCGCCAGGATCAGGTCCACCTGCGCGGCATCAAGCTCCCGCAGCGCCGCATACAGCCGCGCCGCGATGGCCTCCACGTCATACTCGGAGCCGAGCTCGGCGATGACGACCGGCACTTGGCTCAGCATGGGCATGTCTTCGGTTGTAGCCAGTACGCCGACGCGCAGGCCGGCGGCCACTGCCTCGCGCGCCGCCGCGAGCAAGGCGGGACGCACGGCGGCGGGCTCGCCCTGGTAGATCGTTATCGGCGCGCGGGGCGCGTAATGCTTCGAGAGGAGCCCTGGTGAGGCTATTGCCGCGCGGCCGTCTGCGGTCGCGCGGACGACACCAAGGCGGACGGCCGGAATGACTGTCCGAAGCATCTCGACGCTGATAGCGCCGGGCCGCAGCACCGCAGGCGGATCGACGGTCAGATCGAGGACCGTTGATTCGACGCCGCCCTGCGTCGGACCGCCATCCACCACCATGTCGATCCGGCCGTCGAGGTCGTCGAGCACGTGTGCGGCGCGGGTCGGGCTCGGTCGCGAGAACAGGTTCGCGCTCGGCGCCGCCACCGGAAGCGCCGCGGCCAGCAGCAGTGCACGCGCGACGGGATGTGCGGGCACGCGAACGGCGACTGTCTCGAGACCCGCCGTGACCTCGAGAGGCACGGATGGGGCGCGCCGCATTACCAGCGTCAGCGGTCCCGGCCAGAATCGTGCGGCGAGCAGGGCAGCCTGCTCGGGGAGCGCGACAACCAGCGGCGCAACCTGAGCGAAGCTCGAGACGTGAACGATGAGCGGGTCGTTGGCGGGGCGTCCCTTGGCTTGGAAGAGCCGCCGGACGGCCGCGCGATCCAACGCGTGGACGCCAAGGCCGTAGACCGTCTCGGTGGGGAAGGCCACGAGGCCGCCACGCCGCAGGCATTCCGCGGCGCGCGAAATGTCCTCGTGGTTCGGCCGCGCCGCGTCGACGCGGACGACCTCCGTCATCGGCCGGCGGCGTGCAACATGGACGGGAATGCTATCACTCCCGGTCCGGAGTTACGCTATAGGGGTGCAGAACCGCCGGCAGTTCCTCGCCGTCGCCGGGGTCGGCCTGGGTCTGGCGCCCGTGGTCGCCTGGTTCGGGCGTGCCGAAACTATTGAGACCAGTGCGATGACGCAGAGCCGTTTTCCAGCCCAGACGACCGACGCGGAATGGCGCGCGACGCTGACGCCGGAGCAGTACCGGGTGCTTCGCGGCCGCGGCACGGAACGCGCCTTCACGAGTCCCCTGAACAATGAGAAGCGCCGGGGGACGTTCCTCTGCGCCGCGTGCGGCCATCCCCTGTTTTCCTCGGCGACCAAATACGACAGCGGCACCGGGTGGCCGAGCTTCTGGAAGTCGCTCGACAATGCCGTGGGCACCTCGGTTGACCGGAGCGTGTTCATGGTCCGCACCGAGGTGCACTGCGCGCGCTGCGGCAGCCATCTCGGGCATGTCTTTCTCGACGGACCACAACCGACGGGTCAGCGCTTCTGCATGAACGGCGTGGCGATGACATTCCAACCGGAAACATAGGGCCTGCGCGTCCTGACAGAGGCTCGCGATGCATTCACACCGTTGGCTCCTGCTTTCGGCGCTTGCCCTGGCGACAGGTTACGTGTGGCTGAGCGGCGGGTTTGTCGGCATCACGGGTACGCACGCCTGGCAAGCCGGAGCTGCGGTGCAGGCTCGCCAGAAGCCGGGCCTGGCCGTCGCGACGTTTGCCGCGGGCTGCTTCTGGTGCACCGAAGCGGACTTCGACAAGGTGCCTGGGGTGGTGTCGACGACGTCCGGCTACACGGGCGGCAAGGTCGCCGATCCGACCTATCGGCAGGTCACCACCGGAGAGACCGGGCATGCCGAGGCGGTGCAGGTGGTGTTCGATCCGGCCGTGGTCACCTACGAGGCGCTGCTGGATCATTTCTGGCGCTACGTCTACCCATTCGCGGCGCACCGGCAGTTCTGCGACGTCGGCAACCAGTACCGGCCGGAGATCTTCTTTCACAGCGAGGCCCAGCGGGTCGCCGCGGACGCCTCAAAGGCACGGATTCAAAAGGTATTCGCCGGCCAGCCGGTCGTCGTCGCGA
>JACPPO010000009.1 GCA_016190945.1 Acidobacteriota bacterium
CTGTACTGACCAGGAGCTTCTCTTTGCCTCCGAGATCAAGGCCATCCTGGAGGCAGGTTACTTGAAGCCCGAGTTTAACGCCGCGATCCTGCCCGAGTTCCTGGCCACGCGTTTTGTCGCAGGGGAGGAGACCTTCTTCCGGGGGGTGCGGAAGCTTCTGCCCGGGAGGACGCTGTCCTGGTCGCTGGCCGAAGGCGCCCGGGAGCGCCGCTACTGGCGACTGCCGGTGGAGCCGGATGACTCCCGGACGAGCTTCAAGGAGCAAGCCAGCGAGGTGCGGGCCCGGCTCGAAGCCGCCGTCCGGAACCATCTCATGAGCGATGTCCCGCTCGGCCTCTTCCTGTCGGGTGGTATGGATTCAAGCGGACTGGCCGCCCTCATGGCACCCATGCTGAAGGAGCCGATTCGGACCTTCGCCGTGGGCTTCTCCGAGCCCGGGGCCAACGAGCTCGCCTATGCGCGCCTGGCGGCCCGCGCCGTGGGGGCGGAGCACCGGGAGGTGGTGGTCTCCCCCGAGGAATTCTTCCATGCCCTGCCCCACCTCCTCTGGCATGAGGACGAGCCCATCGCGTTTCCCTCCAGCGTGCCCCTCTACTTCGTGTCGCGCCTGGCGAGGGATCACGTCAAGGTGGTGCTGACCGGCGAGGGGGCGGATGAGCTCTTCCTTGGCTACAACCGGTACCGGGTGACCGCATGGAACGAGCGGCTGGGGGGGGTGTACTGGAGGGTGCTCCCCGACACGCTCCAAGGAAAGGTTGGCGGGCTCCTCCGGTTCCTCCCAGGACTCGCCCGCCAGTACGCTCAGCGGACGTTCCTCGCCCTTCCTCCCGATCCGCGAGCGCTCTTCTGCGAGAATTTTGCCGTGTTCCCGCAGACCCTGCAGCAGGACCTCCTCGTGGATCGCAGACTCCTGATCCACAGGGATCCCTACGCTGAGGCGTGGCGATACTACCGCGAGACCCGCGGCGGAACGCTGGAGCGGATGCAACATGCGGATCTTCAGACCTACCTGGTCGAGCTCTTGATGAAACAGGATCAGATGAGCATGGCCGCGTCCATCGAAAGCCGTGTGCCCTACCTGGACCACAAGTTCGTCGAACACGTCGCGGCGATTCCAGGGCGTTTCAAGATCCAGGGCTGGCGGACCAAGGCTGTGCTGCGGGCCGCCCTCCGGGATCTGGTGCCCCGAGAAATCCTCACGCGGAGGAAGATGGGTTTCCCGGTTCCCGTGGGGCGATGGCTTCGGGGGCCGTTCTGGCCCGTCGTCCGGGAGTTCGTGCTCGGGCCCCGGGCGCTCCGCAGGGAGTTCTTCGATCCGTTCCTGCTCCGTCGCATTGCGGAGGAGCACCGAGCAGGCGTGACGGAGCACGCCGATCGGCTCTGGCTTCTGGTGAACCTGGAAATCTGGCACCGCATTTTCCTCGATGGGGAAGATATCGCCAGCATCATGCGTGCGGGGAGGACCCGATGCGAATCCTCTGGGTGAAAGTCGGGGGACTCTGGCCGCTGACTGCGGGAGGGCGACTCCGCAGCTTCCACATCGTCTCGTGGCTGTCGCGCCGCCATCCGGTCACCGTGGTGACCACCCATGGTCCGGACGACGATCCAGAAGAGCTTTCGCGCCGGCTGCCCCATTGCCAGGGGGTCCTTTCGGTTCCCTTCACCCCTCCCAAGCGCGGCAGTGCGCGGTTCGCCCTCGCTCTGCTGGGATCCTGGCTGTCGCCGCTCCCCGTGGATGTGAGCAAGTGCCGAGTGCCGGCACTTCGCCGGACCGCCGTGCGCCTCATGGGGAATGATGCGTACGATGTCTGCGTGGCGGACTTCCTGGCGGCCACGCCCAACGTCCCGCTCGATGGGCCGGTCCCGATGGTGCTCTTCGCCCACAATGTCGAACACATGATCTGGAAGCGGCTGGGCCAGAACGAGACCCGAGTGTGGCGACGGGCCGTCCTCGAACTGGAGTGGCGGAAGATGCGCCGGTACGAGGCCCAGGCCTGCAACCGGGCCGGCCTGACCATCGCCGTGTCTGAGGTGGATCGTGAGCTTCTCGTTGGCAATGCCCCCGGCGCCAGCGTCTGCGCCATCCCAACCGGCGTTGATACCTCCTACTTCAGCCCGAACGGATGCCCGGAGCGGCCGTCGGCCCTGGTCTTTACCGGCGCCATGGATTGGTACCCGAACGAGGACGCCATCCTGTTTTTCCTGGACGCGATCCTGCCGTCCATCCGTCGGAAGGTACCTGAGGTGTCGCTCACCGTGGTCGGACGCAATCCGACTCCCCGTTTACAGACCGCCGCGGCTGATGTGGGCGTTCGGGTTACCGGAACCGTGGATGATGTGCGCCCATACATGGCTGACGCCGCCCTGTACGTGGTGCCGCTTCGGATCGGCGGGGGGACGCGGCTCAAGATCTTTGAAGCGCTCGCGATGGGAAAGGCGGTGGTCTCGACAACCGTCGGCGCGGAGGGACTTCCACTGATTCCCGGGAAGCACTTCCTTCAGGCGGATGATCCAGCCGACTTTGCTCGTGCCGTCGTCTCGCTCCTTCGGGATCCCGTCCGGCGGAGAGCCCTGGGCACTGCCGGACGGGGGCTGGTCGAAGAGCGGTACTCGTGGCCACAGGTGGCTCGCGAATTCGAGGCCAGATTAGAGGAGGTCATCGCGACTCATGCGTATTAGCGTCTTCGGGCTCGGCTATGTGGGAAGTGTTACCGCCGCCTGTTTCGCCAAGGTGGGGCATGAAGTAATCGGCGTTGATACCAACGCAGAGAAAGTGGGCATGGTCAACGCCGCCATGTCGCCCGTCGTGGAGCCTGGGCTGGGGGTAGTCCTGGCCGAGGTCGTCGAGGCGAGACGGTTGAGGGTCACCATCTCCAGCGAGGAGGCCGTCAGAAACACGGATCTGGCGCTGATCTGTGTTGGGACTCCCGGTCGAGCGAACGGGCATCTCAACGTAGACGCCATCGAGCGAGTGGGCAGAGAAATTGGTCAGGCTCTCCGGAGCCGCCCCGACCCCTACACCGTTGTGCTTCGAAGCACGGTGCTCCCCGGCACTACCGAACGCGTATTGGTCCCCGCTCTCCTCGCGGGAGCCAGGCGGAAGGCCGGGCCCTGGTTGCGGCTGGCGGTGAACCCGGAGTTCATGCGCGAGGGATCGTCCCTGCGGGATTTTGCCCATCCCCCCTTTACGCTGGTGGGCTGCCCTGATCCAGAGACGGCCTCCCTCCTCCGCTGGCTCTACGCCGGCGTGGACGCCCCATTCGTCCATACAGCGGTGCGGACGGCGGAGATGATCAAGTACGTGTCCAACGCCTTCCACGCCCTCAAAGTAAGCTTTGCCAATGAGATCGGCGACGTCTGCGAGGCCTTCGGGGTTGATGCCCAGGAGGTCATGCGGATCTTCCTGATGGACCGAAAACTCAACGTGTCCGAGGCGTACCTGCGCCCGGGATTCGCCTTCGGGGGCTCGTGCCTGCCCAAGGACCTCCGGGCCTTGCTGCATGCCGCCCTGTCCGCTGACGTCTCCCTGCCGCTGCTCTCCGCAATCTTGCCCTCCAACGAGGCGCAGATTCGCCGAGGAGTGGAGGCGGTGCTCGGAGCACGCAAGCGGCGCGTCGGAGTCATCGGTCTGTCCTTCAAGCCGGGGACAGATGACCTTCGGGAAAGTCCCATGGTGGCCCTGGTCGAAAACCTCATCGGCAAGGGGTGTGATGTGCGGATCCTCGACCGGAATGTCTCGATTGCGCGGTTGGTAGGGGCGAATCGCCGCTATATCGAGGAGGAGATCCCACACATCGCATCGTTGATGTGCGAGAACGTGGAGACGCTTCTCGCCCACGCGGAGGTGCTAGTGATCGGCAACACCAGCGAGGAGGCAGCGCTTGCCCTTGCGGCTATCGGCCCCCACCACGTCGTGATTGACCTGACTCGAGGTGCTGTCCGGCCGTCATCAACCCCAAGTATGGAGGCTTCATGGCGCGAAGAGTTTTCCGATTTCGATTCGGCCTTCTCCCCGTCCTCGTCGTCACGATCTCCCTGATTTCTGGAAAGGTCGTCCCTGGATCTTCCTCTGCGGCAACCCCACCTGAACTGCCGCGCCTCTATATTGACACCACCTTCGTCCCCCCCTCCGGCCGCACCATTCACGTGCCAGCGGGCGGAGATTTCCAGGCGGCCCTCAATGCCGCCTGGCCCGGCGATGCGATCACGCTCGAGGCCGGGGCGACCTTCACCGGGCCCTTTACGCTGTCCGGGAAACAGGGATCCGGGTGGATCGTCGTGCGAACCAGCGCCCCCGACAGCAGTCTTCCCCCACCGGGGACGCGGGTGAACCCGTCATACGCTCCCGTCATGCCGAAGATCGTCGTCGGGCCCGGATTGGGGGGAGCAATCCAGACCGCGCCCGGCGCCCACCACTACCGCTTCATCGGGATCGAGGTTCACCCGCTGCCCGGCGCCTTTGTGTTCAGTCTCATCGAACTGGGCAGAGACGAGACCAGCGAGGAGATGCTGCCGCACGACATCGTCTTTGACCGCTGCTACATTCACGGCGACCCAACTGTGGGGGGGCGCCGCGGCATAGCGCTGAACGCCAGGTCGGTGGCGGTCATCGACTCCTACCTGGCCGATTTCAAGGAGCTGGTGGCGGACTCGCAGGCGATGGCGGGGTGGAACGGTCCGGGTCCCTTCAAGATCGTGAACAACTACGTGGAAGCCGCGGGCGAGAACGTCATGTTCGGCGGCGCCGATCCCCCCATCCCCAATCTCGTGCCATCCGACATCGAGATCCGGCACAACCACTTCTTCAAGCCGCTCTCGTGGAAAATCGGCGACCCGAGCTATGGGGGGACACCCTGGTCGGTGAAGAACCTCTTTGAGCTGAAGAACGCCCGCCGGGTGCTGATCGAGGGCAACCTCTTCGAACACAACTGGATGCACGTGCAGAGCGGCTTTGCCATCCTCTTCACGGTGCGCAACCAGGACGGCGGGGCACCGTGGTCGGTGGTCGAAGACGTGACCTTCGCCAGCAACATCGTGCGGCGCTCGGTCTCCGGGGTGAACCTCCATGGGCGCGACTTCCCAAACCTCAGCCAGAAGACGCGGCGGATCCGGATCGCCAACAACCTCTTCCTGGAGATCGAGGCCGACCCCACGGGCGTCGGCGGGCGGCTCTTCCAGCTCACCGGGCCGTTGGTGACCGACGCCGACGGCGGCGGCGCCGACGTGGTCATCGAGCACAACACGGGGTTCCAGTCGGCGCAGATCCTCGTCACGGAGGGGGATCCCCACGCCGGTTTCGTGTTTCGCGACAATATCGTGCCGCACAACCTCTTCGGGATCGTGGGAACCGGCACGATGACCGGCTTCGAGACGCTCGCCAGGTACTTCCCGGACGCCGTGGTGGCCGGGAACGTCCTGATGGGGGGGCCGGCGGCCCTCTATCCGCCCGGGAACTTCTTCCCCGTGTCGGTCGCCGAGGTTGGCTTCGTGGATCCGGCGGCCGGGGACTTCCGGCTGGCCGAGACCAGCCCCTTCAAGCACATGGGCACCGACGACACGGACCCAGGGGTGGATTTCGACGCCCTCGCCGCGGCGATGGTTCCCGTCATCCCGGTCACGATCGACATCAAGCCTGGCAGCGATCCCAACAGCATCAACCTGGGCTCGGGCGGCACCGTACCGGTGGCGATCCTAAGCACGCAGGTCTTCGACGCGGCCACCGTCGATTCGACGAGCGTCACGCTGGCGGGCGCGCGCGTCCGGCTCAAAGGGAAGGGCACCCCGATGGCGGCCCTCGAGGACGTCAACGGGGATGGGGTGCCCGATCTGGTGGTGCACGTCCTCACGGAAGCCCTCACGTTGAGCGACACGGACACTCTGGCGATCCTCGAGGGACAGACGGTTGACGGGCGCCGCATCCGAGGCACGGGTGCCGTGCGGATCGTGCCCTAGCCTGTCCAAACTCGAGTGGTGTTGCCAGGTTTATTCTCCCAGAGAGCGGTCCATGGGATTCGCTGGCCGTAGTGGTGGCACCGCAAAGACCGCCGCGGGCCCTCGCGCCCGGGCCTCGTCCCTCGCCCACCGTGTCCTTGCACTGGGCGTTGCGGTCGCTGCGCTGCTGGCCCCATCGCCGGGGACGGCTGCTCCGCCTGAACTCCCCCATGCCTCCGTGGACACAACCGATGTGCCCCCCTCCGGCCGCGCCATCCACGTGCCCGCGGGCGGGGATTTCCAGGCGGCCCTCAACGCGGCTCGGCCTGGCGATGTGATCACGCTCGAAGCCGGCGCGATGTTCACAGGTCCATTTACGCTGCCCAGGAAGCAGGGATCCGGGTGGATCAGCGTGCGGACCAGCGCCCCTGACAGTCAGCTCCCGCCGCCAGGGGCGCGGGTCGATCCCTCTTTCGCCCGCGTCATGCCGAAGCTCGTGGCCGCCTCGGGCGCCGTGCTTAAGACCGCTCCGCGGGCGCATCACTATCGCTTCATCGGCATCGAGATCCACCCCACGCCGGGGACGTTCCTCTATAACCTCGTGGAGTTGGGGGTCGAAGTCAGGCCGCGTGTCTCGCGGTTTCCGTTCACGCTCTTCGGGCTCGGCGCATCCGAGGACCCGACGGATCAGATTCCCCACCACATTATTTTCGACCGCTGTTACCTGCATGGCGATCCGAAGAAAGGCGCAAGGCGGGGCATCGCGCTGAACTCCGCATACACGGCGGTCATCGATTCATACTTGGCCGATTTCAAGGAGGCCGGGGCGGACTCCCAGGCGATCGCGGGCTGGAACGGTCCGGGTCCCTTCAAGATCGTGAACAACTACCTGGAGGCGGCCGGGGAGAACCTCATGTTCGGGGGCGCGGACCCGTCCATCCCGAACCTGGTTCCCTCCGACATCGAGATCCGGCGCAACCACTTCTTCAAGCCGCTCTCCTGGAGGGTGGGAGACCCCGCCTACGCCGGCACCGCCTGGACGGTCAAGAACCTCTTCGAGCTCAAGAACGCCCGGCGCGTGCTGGTGGACGGCAACCTCTTCGAGCACAACTGGGTCGCCTCCCAGAACGGCTTCGCCATCCTCTTCACGGTGCGCAACCAGGACGGGACAGCCCCCTGGTCGGCCGTGGAGGACGTCACCTTCACGAACAACGTCGTCCGGCACAGCGCCCGGGGGATGAACATCCACGGTTTCGACGACAGCTTCCCGAGCCAGCAGACGCGACGGATTCTCACCAGGAACAACCTCTTCGAGGACATCGTCGCCGCGCGCTGGGGCGGCGGCTGCTGCGCCGGACTTTTCCAGATCGGCAGCGCGACGGCGGATGTCGTCGTGGACCACAACACGGCCATTCATGCCGATAGTGTCATCACCGCGGATGGCGCCCCGAATACCGGCTTCGTGTACACCAACAACCTCACGCCGCACAACGAGTACGGCATCGCAGGGTCTGGCACCGGCACGGGGAGGCCGACGCTTGAGCGCTACTTCCCCCAGGCTATCGTCAGCCGGAACGTCCTCGTCGGTGGGTTGCCCCGCCTCTACCCACCGGAGAATTTTTTCCCGCGCTCCCTCGAGGAGGTGGGTTTCGTGGACCGGGCCCAGGGCGACTACCGGCTTGCCTCGTCCAGCCCGTACAGGCGGGCGGGCACGGACGGCAACGACCCAGGTGTTGATCACCATCAGCTCTCTGCCGCGATGGGAAACACCCCCCCATCTCGAGGCCCCGCCCTGCCCCTACCCCCGCATCGAAGGAAATAAGTAGGCGCGGTCGGTCTTGCCGGTGTTGCCAGGATGAAAAACCGGATGCTCCCTGAACCGGGCATCTCCGCGGGGGACTCGCATGGCTAGCGAGACTGTCGTCTTTTGGCTTGGCGCCTTCCTTCTGGGGTATACGTACCTGGGCTACCCTGTCCTCATGTGGATATGGGCCTCCCTCCGCTCGCGGCCACCTCGGCCACGGAATATCGAACCCACGGTCAGCCTCGTGCTCGTGGCCCACAACGAGGCACGGAGGATAGAAGGGCGAATCGAGAACCTTCTGTCGCTCGATTACCCCCGGGACCGGCTCGAGATTTTGATTGCCTCCGACGGCTCCACCGATGGGACCGCCGAGCGGGCGCGGGCATACGAGCCCGCCGGCCTCAGCGTCATGGCGTTCGAGATACGCCGCGGAAAGCCGGCGGTGCTGAATGACCTCGTGTCCAAGGCGCGGGGCGAGATTGTGGTATTCGCGGACGCGCGACAGCGGTTCGAGGCGGGAGCCCTCCGTGCAATTGTCGCCCCATTTGGCGATCCCCAAATCGGTGCGGTGAGCGGCGAGCTGATTCTGACCGATGATGCGGAAGGAACGGCGGTGGGAAAGGGGGTTGGCTTTTACTGGCGCTACGAGAAGTTCATCCGGTGGAACGAGAGCCAGGTGGACTCCAGCATGGGCGCCACGGGTGCCATTTACGCCATCCGGCGGGAACTGTTCGAGCCGATCCCCCAAGACACGATCCTGGATGACGTCTGGCTCCCGATGCGTATCGTCGGCCGCGGGTACCGCGTAGTGTTTGCGCCCGGCGCGCGCGCCTGCGATCGGGCCGCGGCGACGGCCAGGGAGGAGTTCGCCCGAAAGGTTCGCACCATGGCGGGCAACTTCCAGCTCTTCGCGCGCGAGCGCTGGCTCCTGAACCCCTTCCGGAACCGGCTGTGGCTCCAGACCCTCTCCCACAAGGGGCTTCGTCTGGTCAGCCCGTTTCTGCTCGCAGGGACCCTCTTCGTCAACCTGGCTCTGGTTGATGTCGCGGCATACCGGTGGCTTCTCCTGGGCCAGGCCGCCTTTTACGCCGCCGCCCTTGTCGGCTGCGCTCTCCGTAACACCAGGTGGTCGTTCGCTCCGCTCAGCGGCGCCTACGTCTTCTGCCTGCTCCACTGGGCCGTCCTGGTGGGTCTTGTCCGATTTCTCAAGAAGCGGCAGGGAGTCACGTGGGAGCGGGTCCGGTGATCGGGTCGTTTTTTTTCGGAACCCTCCCGTAGGCACCCGCCGGGCCTCTCCGGGGTTTTCTGGACGCAAACAGCGGGATTCACCGGATGGCTTTTCGTGCCTGGAGGGCCTAGGCTTCTCACAGGAGATACTCGCGGGCGATTTAATGAAAGGAGAAAGCTATGAATCCGCTTCGCATGAAATTAACGATGGCTGTGACCCTTCTTGGGCTCGTGTTGGCCGCCACACCCGTACTCGCTAACCATCTTTTGGAGTTCAAGGTGATGGGGTCCGGGACAGCGGAGACTAACTGCTTGGCTACCCTAGAGCCGGGTTGTACGGTCGCATCGTCGGGAGTGGCGCAGGGGACGTTCATCTCGACGGACACGGCCGACGGCTCGTTTCTCTTCAGGATCGACGCCGGCAGTCCGGCCTTCGCCAACAATACAACTGTGAACACTCCTGCCGGTGCTTGTATCCCGGCCAGTTTCATCGGTTCGCTTACCGCGGTTAGCGGGGACACTCTCAACTTTACTCACACGGGTCTCGCCTGCGAGGAGACCAAGCCGGGCTCTCCCATACACTATACGGGGACGTACCGTATTTATGGGGGGACAGGTGGATTCAGCACTGCGGCGGGGGAAGGGAGTATGACAGCCACCATTACCCGCTGGTCTCCAGAGCAGCCCTCTGTTGTCTTTCTGCACCTGCACGGGACGATCAGGTATTAGCTAAGCTAAGTTCTCCGCTACTCGGAGCGCGGGAGTCCACTACCGACAACCTTTATCCGTGGGGACTGTCCAGAACCTGGCCACCGTCAACTTCGACTACTATCACCTTAACGGCGGGAACAACGCGGGCCCACCGCTCCCCCCACGGCACACTCCCCAGAAAAATTTTCCGGCCCAGACAGCCTCATTGCGTCGCGCCGGCGATGACGACGTTGGTGAGGGTGCTGCTGGCGCTGAGCAGGGCGGTATCGACGAGAAGGGAATAGCCGGGGGACTGGGCGCTGCTGTAGAAGACCGCCCCGTTCTTGCTGTAGCGGACCTGGCCGTTGACGACGGCGATGCGGAAGACGTCGCCGGGCACGTA
>JACPPO010000104.1 GCA_016190945.1 Acidobacteriota bacterium
GCTGTTCGCCGGTTAAAGCGGTACGTGAGCTGGGTTTAGAACGTCGCGAGACAGTTCGGTCTCTATCTGTGATGGGCGCAGGAGATTTGAGTGGGGCTGACCTTAGTACGAGAGGACCGGGTTGGACGGACCTCTAGTGTATCGGTTGTCGCGCCAGCGGCAGCGCCGAGTAGCTACGTCCGGAAGGGAGAAACGCTGAAGGCATCTAAGCGTGAAACCCTCCACGAGATGAGATCTCCCAGGTCGAAAGACCTCTAAAGGCTCCTGGTAGACGACCAGGTTGATAGGCCAGATGTGGAAGCGCCGTGAGGCGTTGAGCTGACTGGTACTAATAAGCCGTGCGGCTTGACCATTTTCTCTTTCCTCCGCTGTATCTACCGGAACGACTTAACGTCGTTCCTTAGGATGTGTGAAGAGGGGAACTACCGTTTGCAGGGTATTCAGTTATCCGTTGTTCTTTGAAAACCTCTCGGGAGCGCCCGACAGCGTTCGCCAACCCAAGAAACGGCGTTAAGCCGTTCCGGCAGATAGCGTAGACTAGCTGAGGGAACGCGGAATGATTGCAGGCGTTCCCGAAGATAGTTCGGGACGATCGGCAAGGCGACGAAGCGTGGCTGAGAGCTGCGTTCCGCCTTGTCGGACCCCGGACAACCCAGTTTCTGGGTGATCCGCTTGGCGCGGATCACCAACAAGTTTCCCGGTGGTCATAGGGGCAGGGTCACACCCGGTCCCATTCCGAACACGGAAGTTAAGCCTGCCACCGCCGATGGTACTGCATGCGTAGGTGTGTGGGAGAGTAGGTCGCTGCCGGGATTCACTGTCTACCGGAACGCCTTCCTTAACGGTGTTCCTTGGATTCGAAGGAAGCCCGCTTCAGCAATGAAGAAGCGGGCTTTTTTGTTTGTGTGCTCACGGCGTCGACGCGCGTCTTCTGCTTCTGGTGTAGACGAAGGCGTACAGCCCTACGTTCAGCGCGAGCACGGCGAGTCCGATGACGACCTGTGCTTCACGCGTGAGCCCACCGGGATAGAGGACCGGGAACACATACCGAGCCACGAAGTCGCCGCTGTAGAAGTCGAGGCCGGCCCTCGCGCGCAGGTCGTTCTCGAGCGGCGTCAGTGGACAGATCCCGCCGGACAACTCGATATATGCCGCCCATGCCGCGGCAGGCATGTGCAGCCACGGCAGGCGCGGCCACCGCACGGCCAGCAGCGCCCCCGACGCGGCGAAGACCATAAAAGCCAGGTGCACAAGGACGACGAGGCCCGCCAGCCCCGCAAAGACACCCGCCATGCCCTGACCTGATGCTGCCAGCCGACCCCCGAACTCCCCGACATCCTGCGGTATCTGCACGCGCTCGAAACGCTCGACGAGCTCGAGCGCCGCCGCCGGTGATCACCTGGTTGACGAAACCGTCCTACGACGGGCCACAGACAAGCTGGATACAGGCTCCACCGATCGGCGCACAGATCGAGCAGCTTTCGTTACAACAGAATTCAGTCGCCGGGTCGCAGTAAGCGGTCCCGCACGGAATAGGGATACCACGCTCACAGTTAGCGATACACTCGCCGAGCTTCCTACCGGTAAGCCCGGCACTCCGGCAGACCTCGACGCAGTCCGGATTCGCCAGGGCCGAAGTTGGACTGAATGCCGCTACGATGGCGGCTCCGAAGGCGACGCCAAGTCCCCGCAGGATATCGCGACGTGAGCGGCTGCGAGCCAGAGTCTTTGCGAGATCGTCGAGCCAGTCATCAGCGGACATTGCGTCCTCCCGTCTAGGCAACTGAAGCTTCCCACCGGTCCCCGCTCGCGGAAACGGGCAAAAGGTACCTGATTGCGAGAAACGCTGTCAAGCCGTGAGCCTCGACGTATCATCACCAGGGACTGCCGGTATGAACCCAGTCTGGATTGCCGCACTCACGGCCTACGTCCTGCTCGCGCTGGGCGGCTGGATCGTCTACCAGGTCATTCGTCAGAACGGGCGCATCTTGGTGCGCCTGGACACGCTGGAGAAACGCTTGGCTGCTGACACTGCCCCCAGTCAACCGCCAGGGCTCCCGCGCGGTACGGCGGCCCCTCCGTTCGAATTGCCCACACTGGACGGCTCGGTCGTGAGCCTCGAGCGGCTGCAGGGACAGAAGGTGCTGCTGATGTTTTTTGATCCCCGGTGCGGTTTCTGCCGGGAGATGGCGCCGAGACTCGGGGCGATAGATTCAGCCGGGGCCGACGGCCGTCCGTTGCTTGTGCTGGTGACGACCGGCGATGTCGAGGAGAATCGAAAGTGTTTTGCCGAGCACAAGATAAGTGCACCCGTCGTTATTCAACCGCGCAGGGACATCGCGTCGCTCTATCGGGCCAGTGGCACCCCCATGGGTTATCTCATCGACGAGCGCGGGCTGATCGCCTCGGATCTTGCCGCCGGGTCGCAGGCGCTTCTAGAGCTCGCACGCGGGCCAGCGGAGCAGGCTCCGCGTGCGTACGGTGGCAATCGTCCGCTCTCCGCCAGCCGGATCAACAGGAACGGTCTGGCTGCGGGGACGCCGGCTCCGCCTTTTCGCCTGCCGCGAGTCGGCGGCGGCGACCTATTCCTCACGGATTACCGGGGGCGAAAGGTGCTGCTGGTGTTCTCGGATCCTCACTGCGGCCCGTGCCATCGGCTGGCCCCGCAGTTGGAACAACACCACCGCAACGGCGCGGGTGTCGACATTCTGATGGTCAGCCGCGGCGAGGAGTCGGAGAACCTGCAGAAAGCCTCCGAGCTCGGCCTCACATTTCCGGTCGTGCTTCAGCGTCACTGGGAGGTGTCGCGCGCCTACGGCATGTTCTCCACCCCAAGCGGCTTCCTGATCGACGAGAACGGAGTGATCGCGCGCAACGTCGCTGTGGGCCCAGACGCAATTCTGTTGACGTTGAATGAAGCAGGCGCGGCATCGTAGCCCTTTCATGTGCGCCGCCCGATACGCCGGCCCCATCACATTTCTTGTCGCCCGGCTGGTTTTCAGCTCGGCCGCATCCGCGCAATCAGCACCCGAGCTGCGCTGGGGCGGCGACGCGGAAGGGGGCGCCCCATTCGTCGAGGCGGATCCACGGGACCCCGCGCGCGTCGTCGGCTTTGATGTCGAGGTCGCCGCTCTGCTCGCCGGCGAGCTGGGCCGGGTACCCCGGTTCGTACAGGTCGGGTTCACCAGCCTCGATGCGTCGGCCGCACGGGGTGACTTCGATATCGGCCTGAGCGGCATCGAAGACAGCCCCGCGCGCCGGGCGCGCCTCGCCGTCACCATTCCTTACTATGAATTCCGGGAGATTCTGACCGTCGGTGCGGCCGACGGTACACGGTTCCGCACCCTGAGCGATCTTCGCGGCCGCCGCGTGGCGACGCTGGGCGCCACGCTTGCGTACGACCTGCTTGTATCCGCGCAGACGGAGTATGGCGTCGTCCCGGTGACCTATGAGGACGATGTGCATCCGTATAGCGATCTGGCGCTTGGGCGGGTCGATGCCGTGGTGCTGGACGCCGTGCTTGCCGAGCGGGGCGTAAGAAGAAATGCCGGTCTCGTCAATCAGGACATCGATCTCGGGGTGGGCCATTACGTGGGGGTGCTCGCGCCCGGACAGACTCTCCTGCGCGATGAAGTCAACGACATCCTGCGAGGGGCGATGCGAGACGGGCGCCTGGAGGCAATCTTCCGCCGCTGGGATATGTGGAACGAGGATCAGCCTCGCCTGTATGCTCGGGTGCTGGCCGGCGAATCCATCGAGATGGTCCCCGCGGCGGCCGGCTTTGCGGCGCCCAGCACCTGGGAAGCGGTACGCCGGTATTTCCCCGCGCTTGTCCGCGCCGCCGTCATCACACTGATCCTTTCATGTGCGGCCATGGCGCTCGCGGTTTTCATCGGCGTGTTGATTGCGAGCGGGCGCGTGTACGGCAGCCGCCCGCTGCAGGTCATCCTCACCGCCTACGTTGAGGTCATGCGTGGCACCCCACTCCTGCTGCAACTGTTCGTGCTGTATTTCGGGCTCGCTCCGGTCGTGCAGTTCCCGGCGCTCCTCGCCGCGCTCCTCGGTCTTGGCCTTAATTACGCGGCCTACGAGAGCGAAATCTATCGTGGCGCGCTTCAGGCCGTGCCGCAGGGTCAGCTCGATGCCGCTCGCACGCTTGGCTTCACGGACCGGCAGACGCTGGCGCTCGTGCGAGGCCCGCAGGCGTTCCGCTTGGCGCTGGCGCCGATGACCAACGATTTCGTTGCGCTGTTGAAAGACAGTTCGCTGGTTTCGGTCATTACGGTTGTCGAACTGACAAAGCAGACGTCGATCTTCGCCGCCAACATCGGGAGCTGGATTGTGCCCGGGGTGCTTTGCGCTGCGCTCTACCTCGCGCTGTCCTTGCCGCTGGCCAGGCTTGCGCGGCGCATCGAGAAAGGCTGGCGGCGGCGATGACCGTTCGACAAGCTCAGGGTCACCCCGAGCAAGGTCGAGGGGTGACGACTCTCGAGGTTCGAGACGTGGCGATCAAGCGCGGCGGCCGGGCTGTCATCGAGGGCGTCTCGTTTTCCGCCGCGCGCGGCGAGTTGCTCGCAGTCGTGGGAGTATCCGGGTCAGGAAAAACGACGGTGTTGCGCGCCATTGCTGGACTCGATCCGATCGCTGCGGGCGCAATCGATGTCGGCGGAGTGCGTTTGACCCCCGGCCGCGCGCCGCGCGGCCAGACCAGGCGCGATCTCCATCGGTCCATCGGAATCGTTTTTCAGTTTCATCATCTGTTTTCGCACATGAACGCGCTGGACAACGTGTCGCTTGCGCCCATCCACGTGCTGCGCCGGCAGCGCGCGGATGCTGCGCGCCGAGCCCGTGAGCTGCTCGACCGGCTCGGCGTCGGCGGGCGTGCCGAGGCGATGCCCCAGGATCTCTCTGGCGGCGAGGCTCAGCGAGTCGCGATTGCGCGGGCGCTGGCGGTCGACCCGCCCGTGCTGCTGATGGACGAACCGACGGCGTCGCTCGATCGCGCCCGCCGCGACGGCCTTGCACGCACGCTGATGCAGCTGGCCGCGCTGGGTCGAACGGTCGTGGTCGCCACGCACGATGTCGCCTTTGCCAGCGCTTGTGCGCACCGCGCGGTCATTCTCGACGGCGGCCGGGTCGCCCGCGAAGGCGTTCCTGCCGAGGTGTTGCGCGACGCGTCGTGATGGTGCCTCCGTTTAGAATGATCCCGCGCGATCATGCCTGACGTGGATATCCGCACCGACGCGCGGTATGTCGAGCTCGACGCCGAGCGGAAGATCCGTCATCGGAACAAGCTGTACTACCGCGTGCTTCACTGGCCCATCTGGATCTTTGTGTTCTTCATCGCGCCAGGTCCGCTGACCTTCGATCTGTTCGAGCGCGGCTTCGATCGACGCACCCTCATCTGGTTATCGATGGTGCTGTGTGGTACGGCGATCGCGGCGTTGCGGGGCCGCCTGCCAGGATGCGAGGCCGCGCCCTACATCATCCGGTTTACCGAGGATCGGCCGAACCCGCTGTACCGGCGCGTCTGTTACACAACGGCATGGGGCGAGGTTGCCGCGTTTGCCCTTCTGAACACGGCGGGCCTGGCCTACGCCGTGGCGACTGGCCACTGGCGCCTGAAGCAGATGTACGACGCAGCCTATTTCCCTATCGCCGGCGGCGTGTGGCTGCTTGGCGCGCTGGCACATCTTCCACGCGTCAAAGCGTCGACGCAGGGCGAGGGCCACGAGCGGCGGTACTTCTATGGGTCCGTCTGGGCTGTGACGATCGCGCAGCCGGCGCTGTGGGTCTTGTGGAAGGTACTGCCGGCGAGCCGTGCAGGCGATATCGTGAAGCTGACGGTGTTTGTCGGTATTCTCGCGTGTGTCGGCCGACTGGCGCGTCTCGGGCTCCTGCCGCGTACGAGGCCAATCGTGGCGGGCGAGCTGGCAGTATCGGACTGATGGCCGCCTCGATCGACGCGCTGACCTCATCTACCCTCAAGTGCCTGCGCGAGGGTTGGTGGAACGACGACTTCACCGAGTTTCTGACTGAGACGCTGCGGCCGCGTCCCGGCAATCGCATTCTCGACGTCGGCTGCGGCGAGGGAACGGCGGAGGTGCGCATTGCACGGCTGCACGTCTCGCAGATCCGCCTCATCGGCGTCGACCTCATGATCGAGCGCGTGATGGTGGCGCGGCACCAGACAGCCGCGCACAACCAGCGCGTCGGATTTACAACGGCCGACGCCTGCCACTTGCCGTTCCGTGACGACGTGTTCGATTCCACGTTCTGTGTCGCCGTTCTGCAGCACATCGGCGACGTCGATGCTGCGGTCGGCGAGTTCGCCCGCGTCACGACCGCAGGGGGCCGCGTCCTCGCGGTCGAACCTGACAATCGGGCGCGCTATTGGTACTCAGCCACGGCCGCTGGCGTGAAGGCGTTCGAGATGTCGGCTCGTTTTTTCGCCGCGCTTGCCGCGGCGCGGGGGGATGTGACCGACGCAGCCGTCGGCCCGCGGCTGCCGGCGCTCTTCGCCCGCCACGGCATCGAGCCACTCGACGTCAGGCTGTTTCCGGTATCCCAGACTCGCCTTGGAATGCCACCCGGCGCGGTGTGGGCACGCCGGCGGGCTTCCGTTGAGCACGCCATCGAGCAGGCGCCCACCGAGGCGGTGCGGGCTCTGGGCCGCGAATATCTTGGGGTCCTCACCGCCTACGCCGCGGAAGCGACCAACGCCGGTTCGGCATTTGTCGAGATCCAGAACACCATGTTATTCGCCACCGTTGGCCAGAAAACCGGGTAGCGAAGGCCACGAAGGCTGGGACGAGTACGCGGCGTTCTACGACTGGGAGAACGCACGGACGCTCGGCCGGCGCGACGTGCCCTTCTGGCGCGCCGTTGCCCTGGCGTCTGGTGGCCTGGTGCTCGAGCTTGGGTGTGGCACGGGACGCGTCGCCCTGCCGCTCGGCCGCGCCGGCGTGCGCCTGGTCGGGATCGATCGCTCGGATCCGATGCTGGCCCGGGCGCGGCGGCGTCTGGCGCGCGCACGTCTCGACGGACAGGTGGGGCTGGTCCGTGGCGACATCCGGGCCTTGCCGTTTCCGGCGTCGGCGTTCGCCATGGTGATGGCGCCCTACGGCGTGCTGCAGTCGCTGCTGCGTGAACGCGACCTCGCCAACACGCTCGCTGCCGTCCACCGTGTACTCTGCCGCGGGGGAACCTTCGGCGTTGAACTTGTGGCGGATCTGCCCTCATGGGACGAGTATCGGAGGCGCGTAAGCCTCAAGGGGTGGAGGCGCGTCCGCGGCGGCGCGCACGTCACGCTGGTGGAAACCGTGCGGCAGGATCGCGTCAGGCGCCTGACGATCTTCGACCAGGAGTTCACCGAACGGCGCGGGCACCAGCGCCGCAGGCGGCGCTTCGCGCTCACGTTCCGGACGCTCTCGGTGCCCCAGATGGTCCGGCGGCTTGAGAAGGCCGGCTTCGAGATCACCCGACTGATCGGCGACTATCGCGGCGCTCCCTGGGATGCAAGGGCCGAGGCATGGATCGTTCTCGCCCGTCGACGCTAGACGATCGGACGGCCCGAACGATCTGGTAGAATCAGCGTTGCTTTTCCGCGTATTTTCGGGAGTTTCCGCATGTCAGGCCATTCCAAGTGGCACACAATCAAGCATAAGAAGGGTGCCGCCGACGCCAAGCGCGGCAAGGTCTTCACGCGCATCATCAAGGAATTGACCGTCGCGGCCCGCACCGGCGGCGGCGACCCCGAGATGAATCCCCGCCTGCGCACGATTGTCGCGGACGCGAAGGCGAATAATATGCCGCGCGAGAACATCGATCGCGCGATCCGCCGGGGCACGGGCGAGGAGCCCGGCGTCACGTACGACGAAGTCACCTACGAGGGCTACGGCCCAGGCGGCGTCGCGCTGCTGATTGAAACGCTCACCGACAACAAGAATCGCACGGTCGGGGAGATTCGTCATCTCCTCGGCAAGCACGCGGGCAATCTGGCGGCCGAGAACAGCGTCGCCTGGATGTTCTCCCGCAAAGGCCAGATCTTCGTCGAAAAGGGCAAGACTGACGAGGACAAGCTCTTGTCAGCGGCACTCGACGCGGGCGCCGACGACATGAATGACGACGAGAGCGGCTGGGAAATTATGTGCGCGCCCGAGCGCTTCGAGGCCGTGCGCGACGCCGTCAAGGCGCTCGGCATTGAGCCGGCGAGCGCCGAGGTCGCGATGGTCCCTCGGAACTACGTGAAGCTTGTTGGCAAGGAGGCCCAGCAGATGCTGAAGTTGATGGAGGCCATCGAAGACCACGACGATGTCCAGCACGTCTGGGCCAATTTCGACGTCGAGGAGAAGGAGATCGAGGCTTCGCTCGCGTGAGAATTTTCGGCATCGATCCGGGCTCCGAGCGCACCGGTTACGGCTGCGTGGAGACGGACGGCCGCGCGGCCCGTCTCGTGACCTGCGGCATCATCAGTGCTCTGGCGAGTGACGGCTTTCCTGAGCGCCTGGAACGCATTCACCGCGAGCTCTCTGCGCTGCTGATCGCTTGCGCCCCTGACTGTGTCGCGATTGAGAGCTTGTTTCACGCCGTCAATGCACGGTCCGCCCTCAAACTGGGGCACGCCCGCGGCGTCGCGATGCTCGCGGCGGTGGAATTCGGATGTCCGGTCGTGGAATATACGCCGGCAGCGATTAAACGGGCGGTGGTCGGTTACGGCCGCGCCGAAAAGCACCAGGTCCAGCAGATGATCAAGCTGCTGCTGGGCCTCGCGCATCCGCCGTCGCCGCACGATGCCGCCGATGCGCTGGCTGTCGCGATTTGCCATCTGCATTCGATTCCCCCGGGCGGGCTCAAGGCGGTCCCGACGAACGAAACGGGCAAACCGCGCAGCTGGCGGCAGTACCGTCCTCCGACCCACGGATGATCGCGTTTCTTCGCGGCCGGATCCTCGACAAACAGCCGAACCTGCTTATTGTTGATGTCCAGGGCGTGGGCTACGAAGTGCACGTGCCACTCTCGACGTACTACGACGTTGGCGAAGCGGGGACCGATGTTGCGCTGCGCATCTACACGCACGTGCGCGAAGAGACGCTTCAGCTTTATGGGTTCCTGACCGCGATCGAGCAGCGACTGTTCGAACGGCTGATCGCGATTGGCGGGATTGGGCCCAAGCTTGCGGTCGCGGTGCTCTCGGGAATCGAGCCGGGCGAGCTGATCGGAGCGGTGCAGCGTGGCGATATCGCACGGCTGATGGGCATTCCAGGCGTTGGCCGCAAGACGGCGGAGCGGATCGTCCTCGAGTTAAGGGATCGCGTCGTACACCTGGCCGCCCACGCGGGCGCTGGAGAGGCCGTGCCAGCGGCGCCAGGCGAACGGCTTCGCGATGACGTGCTCTCGGCGCTTCAGAACCTGGGCTATCATCGGCCGCTGGCCGAGAAGGCCGTCGACTCCACACTGTCGTCGACCGACGCGCCGAGCTTCGAGCAGGCGCTGAAGGCCGCGCTGCGGGAGCTGATGCGGTGACCGAACGCGTCGTGGCCGGCGGACGCGTCGAGGAAGACGCGCAGTACGAAGCCGGGCTTCGCCCCCGCTCGCTCAACGAGTACATCGGGCAGTACCGCGTTCGCGACAATCTCGAAGTGTCGATCGAAGCGGCGCGCGGTCGAGCCGAGGCGCTCGATCACATCCTCCTCTACGGACCGCCGGGACTGGGAAAAACGACCCTAGCGTATGTCATCGGCAACGAGATGGGCGTGCCGGTCCGCGCCACCGCCGGGCCCGTCATCGAGAAGCCCGGCGATCTGGCGGCGATGCTGACCAACCTGCAGCAGCACGAAGTGCTGTTCATTGACGAAATCCACCGGTTGGCGCCGGCGATCGAGGAGATCCTGTACCCGGCGATGGAGGACTACGAGCTCGACATCGTCATCGGCCAGGGTCCGAGCGCGCGTTCCGTCAAGGTGCCGCTGCAGCGGTTTACCCTCATCGGCGCCACGACCCGCGCGGGCCTTCTCACTTCTCCGCTGCGCGCCCGATTCGGTATCGTCCACCGCCTGGACTTTTATGAGGCGGCCGACATCGAAGAGATCGTCCGCCGTTCCGCCAGGATACTTGGCGTCGTGATAGACGACGAGGCCGGGAAAGAAGTGGCACGGCGGTCACGTGGAACGCCTCGGATTGCCAACCGCCTGCTGCGGCGTGTCCGGGATTACGCGCAGGTGCGGGCGGACGGCCGGATTACGGTCGAGGTCGCGCGCGCGGCGATGAAGCTGCTCGAGGTGGACGACCAGGGCTTCGACGACGTCGATCGCAAGCTGCTGCTGACGATTATCGAGAAGTTCAGCGGCGGGCCGGTTGGCGTCAACAGCCTGGCTGCGGCCGTCAGCGAAGAGAAGGATGCGATCGAGGATATCTACGAGCCGTTCCTGATTCAGGCGGGCTTTCTCGATCGCACGCCGCGCGGTCGCATTGCCACCGCGCGGGCGTACGAGTACTTCGGGCTCACCGCCCCCGGGAGGGATTCTCGTCTGTGGTAACCACTCCGCACGCACGACCCGCGATCGTGCGCGCGCGCATCTCCAGCATCGCCGGCTACGTGCCGCCGCGGGTGCTCACCAATGCCGACCTTGAGAAGATGGTCGACACCAGCGACGAATGGATTATGCAGCGTGTCGGCATCCGTGAGCGCCACGTGGTCGACGCAGGCGTGGCGACGTCCGATCTCGCAAAGGAGGCGTCGCTCTCCGCGATCCAGAAGGCCGGCCTGACGCCCGCAGACATCGATTTCATCCTTGTCGCGACCACGACGCCCGACATGCTCTTTCCCAGCACCGCGTGCGTGTTGCAGGCGAAAATCGGCGCCACCCGCGCGTGGGGCTACGACCTCGTCGCCGCCTGCTCGGGGTTCACGTATGCGCTGACGACGGCGTCGCAGATCGTGTCGGCAGGCGGCAGCCGGCACGCGCTGGTCGTCGGCGCGGACGTGATGTCCAGCATCACCGACTACACCGACCGCACGACATGCGTGCTGTTCGGCGACGGGGCCGGCGCGGTGGTTGTCGAGCCCAGCGATGACGACTTGATAGGGATCCTCGATTTCGAGAATTACATGGACGGCCGTGGCGGTCCCGCGCTCTGCATGCCCGCCGGCGGCAGCCGGAGGCCGGCGACCCACGAGACGGTGGAACGGGGCCTGCACTACGTGAAGCAGGAAGGCCAGGCCGTGTTCAAGTTCGCGGTCCGCAACATGGAAGAGGTCTGCCGCCGGATTCTGGAGCGGAACCGCCTCACCGCGGAGCAGGTCGATCTGTTCGTGCCGCATCAGGCCAGCAGCCGTATCATCCTTGCCGCTGCGGAGAAGCTCGGCCTGCCGCGCAAGAAAGTCATAATCAATATCGATCGGTTCGGAAATACCACGGCCGGCACGATTCCCCTGGCCCTCAACGAGGCCGTCGAGGAAGGACGTCTCACGCGCGGCAACCTCGTCCTGCTGGCATCGGTCGGAGCCGGCTTCACGGTCGGCGGTGTGCTCTTGCGGTGGGCATGAGGAAGTGCCCAGGGTCGTCCGACTCCGTCAGCTCACACCCGGCCAGTCGCAGCGTCTCGAAGCCCTGGGAAGGGTTGCACAATTGCTCGATTCGGCATTCGTCGTGCCCGGCACGTCGTACCGCATCGGGCTGGATCCGATTCTCGGCCTTGTTCCCGGCCTAGGCGACCTCGTTTCGCCGCTGTGTGCCATCGGCATCCTGTGGCAGGCGCGCGACCTCGCCATCCCCCGCGTCGTCCAGCTTCGGATGATCTTCAACGTCGCGATTGACGCCCTGGGGGGCGTCGTGCCGGTGGTGGGCGACTTCTTCGATATCGCCTGGAAGGCCAACCATAGGAACATGGCGCTGCTCGTGCGGCACGCGCAGGAGGAACGTGCGGCTGCGTCGTCCGGCGACTGGCTGTTTGTCGTAGCGATGGGGCTGATGCTCGTCGCGATTGCGGCAGCGCCGTTCGTCATCCTGGGCTGGCTGGCCGTGGTCGCCGGACAAGTCCTGTTCTAGCGTGGCGACGTGGCACAGATATGCTGCTGGCTGCAAGCGCCCGGCCATTGGATACCGTCGACTTCGACTTCGAGCTGCCCGATGAGCTGATTGCGCAGGAGCCGCCCGCTGTGCGCGGCGACTCGCGCCTGCTCGTGCTGCGTCGAGACGGCGGGCAGATCGAGCACACTGTTTTTTCGCGCGTCGCGGACTACTTGCGCCGCGGCGATCTTCTTGTTCTGAACAATACAAAGGTTTTTCCCGCGCGGTTGCTGGGGCGTCGGCTTCCAAGCGGGGGAGGGGTCGAATGCCTGCTGATCAAGTCGCTCGGAGGAGACCAGTGGGACGCGCTGATGCATCCTGGCCAAAAGCTGAAGCCGGGAGCCCGTGTGGTGTTCGAAGGCAGCAGCGTACGGCTGCAGGCCGAGGTCGTCGCCAGGCATTTTCATGGCCGCCGGACGATACGGCTGTGGGCCGACGAAGGTATCGATGTGGTCGCGGCCATCGATCGGATCGGCCACGTGCCGCTGCCGCCGTATATCAGGCGCCAGGATCGGCCGTCGGATCGGGATCGATATCAGACGGTTTACGCACGCGAGCGTGGGTCGATCGCGGCGCCGACAGCCGGCCTGCACTTCACCGATACCCTGCTCGATGCGCTGGCGTCGCTCGGCGTCGAGCGCGCGGAGCTCACCCTCCATGTCGGCTATGGCACCTTCAAGCCCATTCGTGACGCACGCATCGAGGCACACGTCGTCGATCCGGAAACTCTTGTGGTACCGGCCGATACCGCCGCGGCGCTCACGCGGGCGCGGATCGAAGGTCGTCGAATCATCGCGGTGGGGACGACAACCGTGCGGGCGCTGGAGTCGTTGACGGTCGAGGGAGAGGGCCGAATCAAGCCATCGATGGGAGAAGTCCAGCTGTTCATTCGGCCCGGCCACGAGTTCCGCATCGTCAGTGGCCTGATCACGAACTTTCATCTGCCGCAATCGTCGCTGCTCGTGCTCGTGGCTGCATTCGCCGGCCGCGAGCGAATCCTCGACACGTACCGCGAGGCGGTCGCGCGAGGGTATCGTTTCTATAGCTACGGCGATGCGATGTTGATCCTGTAACGTATGCGTATGCCATTTCCCTACGAAGAGTTCGATCTGTCCGGCGTCCGCACGTATCCGCTCGCGTCGAGGGCCAGTACGACGCGGATCGAGGACTTTGGACGGCCTGTCGAGCGTGGCGCCAGCTTCAAGGCCTGGTTCGACTCCCTGCCGGCCATCCTCGGCGCCAAGGACCTGCGGCGCGTCGTGCAGGCCGTGGTCGACGCGCGGGCGCGGGATGGCGGGATCATCTGGGGGCTCGGCGCGCACGTCATCAAGACCGGCGTGTCGCCCGTGCTGATCGACCTGATGCGCCGAGGCTTCGTGTCGGCGGTGGCGCTCAACGGCGCCGGGATCATCCACGACTTCGAAATCGCGCTCTCCGGCGCCACCTCCGAAGACGTGGACGAGTCGCTCGGGCCGGGCCGCTTCGGGATGGCGGAGGAGACGGGCGCCCTGCTGAACGACGCGATCCGCCGCGGAGCCGAGCGCGGGCAGGGCCTCGGTCAGTCGGTGGCGGCATTTCTCGCCGACCGTAACCCTCCGCACGCGGATCGAAGTCTCGCCGTGACGGCGCATCGCCTGGGAATTCCCATGACCGTTCACGTGGCCGTCGGCACCGACATCATCCACATGCATCACGCCGCGTCCGGCGCGGCCATCGGCGAGACCAGTCTCCGGGACTTCCGGTTCTTTACCTCGTGCGTTGCCCGCCTTCGCGGCGGCGTCTACCTGAATTGCGGGTCGGCGGTGGTGCTGCCAGAGGTCTTCCTCAAAGCCGTGGCGCTGGCGCGCAACCAGGGCATCGCGCTCGACGGCCTGATTACCGTGAATCTCGATTTTCTGCCGATGTACCGGCCTCACACCAACGTGGTGACGCGCCCGGTCGCCGGCACCGGGGGCACCGGGATTTCGCTTGTCGGCCACCACGAGGTGCTGATCCCGCTGCTGGCGGCGGCCGTGGTCGAAGCCTCTGGGACCTGAGGCCTGTTAAAATCAAAGGTTCGTGCCGGAGTAGCTCAGTCGGTTAGAGCACGCGTCTCATAAGCGCGGGGTCGGCGGTTCGAGTCCGCCCTCCGGCACCAACCTTCGCTCGCTGCGTGAGCTACGGTTGGCAGGCCAAATCGGCTTGTTCCCCGAAGCGCGCCGCGCGAAGGCGGACCGATACCACCGAATTGACATCATCTCTTCATCAACAGGTTCGTCGCACCATCCGCCGCCACGGCCTCGTGCCGCCCGGCGCGCGCGTTCTGATTGGGCTGTCCGGTGGATCCGACTCGGTGGCCTTGACGCGGCTGCTGCTCGACCTCGCGGAGTACGGCGAGTTCACCGTGGCCGGCCTGGCCCATCTCAATCATCAGCTCAGGGCGTCGGCCGAACGGGACGAGTGGTTCTGCCGGCACTTCGCGCAACGGCTTGGCCTGTCGATCGTCGTCGAGACCGCGGATGTTCGCGCCCATGCGGAATCGCAATCCCTGTCGATCGAAGACGCGGCGCGGCGCCTCCGTTACGCGTTTCTCGAGCGGGTGGCGGCCGACATCGGCGCGGACCGGGTCGCCGTCGGCCACACGCAGGACGACCAGGCCGAAACCTTTCTGCTCAAGTTAATGCGGGGTGCCGGCCTCACCGGCCTGGGCGGGATCTATCCGCGGCGCGGCGCCGTGATCCGACCCCTTCTTGACGTCACCGACGTAGATCTCCGGGCCTATCTGGCGTCGCAGGGGCAAGAGTGGGTTGAGGATGAAAGTAACGACGACCTTGACAACCCGCGCAACCGGGTCCGCCACCGGATCCTTCCGGAACTGGAGCGTGCGGCCGGCGGGTCGGCGCATTCCGCCATCTCCAGGGCCGCGGCCCTCATCCGTGAAGACGGGCAGTGGCTCGACGAGCTGAGCGAGGAGCGGTTTCGTACCCTTGCCGTCCAGACCGAAGGGGGCCTGGAGCTTGATGTGTGTAGCCTGGTCGAGATGCCGCCCCCGGTCCTCCGCCGGGTGCTGCTCCAGGCGATGCGGGCCTCAGCAAGCACCCGTGAAGTCGGCTTGGAGCACGTAGAGGCGGTCGCAGCCCTGTTGAGCGGGACCCAGGGCGGGGTGGACGTGCCCGGGAGCCGGGTGGAACTTCGCGGCGGAAAGCTGGTCTTACTACAGCGGAGGGGGGGTGGAAGGTGATAGGCTTAGTACGCATGCCGGGCGGGGGACGGTCTTGAACTCGACGATGAAGAGCTTGGTCTTCTGGATGGCCTTGGTCATCATCGGGGTCATCGTGTGGAACTTTTCCACGCAGTTCCAGACCAGCCACAAACCGTTGAGTTTCAGCGAGTTCATGGGATCGGTTGACGCGGGCCAGATCGAGAGTGTCACCATCACCGGCAACGAGATTACGGGCGTCAATAAGGCGAATGAAAACTTCCGGACCTATGCGCCGCCTCAATATGAGGGTCTCGCCAACAAGCTGATCGAGCGCAACGTTGTCGTGTCGGCGCGCGAGCCAACCGCGAGCCCCTGGGCGGCCCTGTTGTATTCGTGGGCCCCGAGTCTCCTGATGATCGGCTTCTGGATTTTTTTCATGCGCCAGATGCAGAGCGGTGGCAACAAGGCCCTCTCGTTTGGCAAGAGCAAGGCGAAGCTGTCATCGAGCGCGCAGAAGAAGGTGACGTTCAAGGACGTCGCCGGCGTGGACGAAGCGAAGGACGAGCTCCAGGAGATCATCGATTTCCTCCGCGAGCCGCAGAAGTTCCAGAAGCTTGGCGGCCGCATCCCGAAGGGCGTGCTCCTGATGGGGGCGCCGGGAACGGGCAAGACGCTGCTGGCGCGCGCCGTCGCCGGCGAGGCCAACGTGCCCTTCTTCTCGATCAGCGGCTCGGACTTCGTCGAGATGTTTGTCGGCGTCGGCGCGTCGCGCGTGCGCGACTTGTTCGAGCAGGGCAAGAAGAGCGCGCCGTGCATCGTGTTCATCGACGAAATCGACGCGGTGGGCCGTCACCGGGGCGCCGGTCTCGGCGGCGGCCATGACGAGCGCGAGCAGACGCTGAACCAGCTTCTCGTCGAGATGGACGGCTTCGAGTCGAACGAAGGCGTGATCCTCATGGCGGCCACCAACCGTCCCGACGTGCTCGATCCGGCACTGCTGCGTCCGGGCCGTTTCGATCGCCGGATTGTCGTCAACCGCCCGGACGTCAAGGGTCGCGAAGGCATTCTTGGCGTCCATACGAAGAAGATTCCCATGTCGGACGAGGTGGATGTGGCGGTGCTGGCGCGGGGCTCCTCGGGGTTTTCCGGGGCGGACCTGGCGAACCTCGTGAACGAGGCGGCACTCAACGCGGCGCGCTACAATCAGAAGGTCGTTCGCATGCTCGATTTCGAGTTTGCGAAGGACAAAGTGTTGATGGGCGCGGAGCGGCGCTCGATGATCATCAGCGAGGACGAAAAACGTGTAACCGCGATTCACGAGGCGGGCCACGCGCTGCTCACCGTCCTGCTGCCGCAGGCGGATCCGATCCACAAGGTGACGATCATTCCGCGCGGTCTGGCGCTGGGTCTCACGCAGCAGCTGCCGATCGACGAGAAGCACAATTACTCGCGCGAGTACCTGCAGGATCAGCTTGCCATCCTGCTGGGTGGCCGTATCGCCGAAGAGATCACGATCGGCAGCATCACGACGGGTGCGGGCAACGATCTCGAGCGCGTGACCGACCTGGCCCGCCGCATGGTCTGCGAGTGGGGGATGAGCGACGCGCTGGGCCCACTCACCTTCGGCAAGAAGGAGGAGCAGATCTTCCTCGGCCGCGAGATTTCGCAGCACCAGGATTACAGCGAGGACACCGCGCTCCGCATCGATCAGGAAGTCAAGAAATTCATCACGGAGAATTACACGCGGGCGCAGCACCTGCTCCTCGAGCACAAGCAGAAGCTGCTCGACTTAGCCGATGCGCTGCTCGTGCGCGAGACGCTCGACGCCGAACAGGTCCGGCGGATTGCCGCGGGCCTGCCGCTCGACGAATTCGTGCCGGCGGCCGGCCCGACGCGCATGCCGCCGCGAGAACCCAGGGTGGCCACCAAGGAAAAGGAGCGGCTTGCCCTCGTGCCGCCGCTGTCGCCGCGACCGGTCACACAGGAATAGACCCCGTAGGTCACCCGTAGGTCAGGTCGAGAGGCAAAGGTACGTTCTGACGCCCGCCTCCGGCGGGCGTTTGTGTGTACCGTCGAACCTACCTTCGACCTTCCTGAACCTTGTCCCGTCGACCCTTGCCTTTTGACCTTTGACCTACACTGTTTCGTAAGTGCAGCCACGTCGCCGCTTTACCGTGCCGCTGCCGGGCGGCGCCAGCCTGGTGTTAGGCGACCGCACGCTCGTCATGGGCGTCGTCAACGTCACCCCTGATTCGTTTTCCGATGGTGGGCGCCTGTTCGACCCGGCCAGCGCCATCGCGGCCGGCGTGCGCATGGCGGAGGAGGGCGCCGACCTGATCGATGTCGGCGGCGAGTCGACCCGTCCAGGCGCCGAGCCACTGGACGAGCAGGAGGAGCGCCGTCGGGTGCTGCCGGTCATCGAAGGGCTGGCGGGTCGTGTTCGCATACCCGTTTCGGTTGACACGTACAAAGCCTCGACCGCCGCTGCCGCGCTCGAGGCAGGCGCCTCTCTTGTCAACGACATCAGCGGACTGCGATACGAGCCGGCGTTAGCGGACGTTGTGGCCCGCCGTGGCGTTCCCATCGTGTTGATGCACACACGCGGACGGTCGCGGCGGATGTACGAGCAGGCGTCGTATCACGACGTCATCGCCGAGGTGCTCGACGAGTTGCGCGAAAGCATGGCGTTTGCCACGACCGCGGGTATTACCGCCGAGTGCATCATTCTCGATCCGGGCCTGGGCTTCGCCAAGGACGCGGTGCACAGCTACGAGGTACTGGCCCGTCTCGACGAGTTTGCGGAGCTCGGCCGGCCGCTGCTCGTGGGTCCGTCACGCAAGTCGTTTCTGGCGAGGCCGCTGGGTGGCTCGGTGCCGCCTTCGGATCGCGATTGGGCGACGGCGGCGGCCGTGGCGTCCGCCGTTCTTGCAGGCGCACACATCGTCCGGGTTCACGCCGTACGCGAAATGCTGCAGGTGGTCCACGTGGCTGAAGAGATTCGGCGATATCATTCGTGAACA
>JACPPO010000018.1 GCA_016190945.1 Acidobacteriota bacterium
CTGGCTGCCGCACTGAACACCAGGATCGAGTCTGCCCCGTCATTGGCGACGATGATCTCGTTGCGCTTCGGATCAAACGTCACGCCCGTGGGCCAGTTCAATTGAGTCTGGTCTCCCTGAATGGTGCGGAGCGGGGGAGTATCTCCCTGCGCATCCAGAGCATGGACGGTGATTGACGGTGGGAGACTCTGTCCGGAGCCTGGAATATGCTGTCCAACGGGCCAGTTCTTTTTGCCTTCAGAGCGGCCGCCGCCGGGGCTGCTGGTCAAGCGGCCACCAGGAACCTTCTGGTGGACGTCGCCATGGTTGGTGACAAACAGCAGCCGGTTCTTCGAGTCGACAGCAATGCCGTGCGGATCCTGCAGCCCGGTGCGGTCGCCCTGCAGCAGTCTGATCGGCTCGTCGTTTTCTGACGCTGTCTTTTTCCAGACGACAACTGACGCGTCCTGCTGATCGGTCAGGAAGATTTCCTGGGCGACTTCATCCACCGCCACCCCGAACGATTGCGGTGTATACAACTGCCGATTCGGACGGGAGTCACCGTTGGCTTGTCGGGAAAAAATCACCAAGGCGCCAACGGTGTCGTTGTTCACTCCGTAGATCTCTCCAGTGTTGGGATCGACATACACTCCGGATTGGAACTCGATTTTCGAGCGCAGACCTCCCAGCACGCGCTTCGGCTCGGTCAGGGAAGCCGTTGGCGGCGTGTTGGCGAGGCGGTCGTACGCCAGAATCTGAAAGAGGTTCTGATCCGTGAGGATGACTTCGTTGTTAGCCGGGTCGACCGCTATCGCCGCATACGAGGGGTACGGATCCCGGATCACCCGGATCGGCTTTCTCTGGGAGGCCGCCAGTCGGGTGGCGTCGTCCGGCCGTGGTTCCGCCGCCGCGGCGGCCGAGACCGGCGCTTGCGGCAGCCTCGCCCAAAAGCCGACTTGCTGGAATTGATAGCCCCCCGGCTCGCCCGGTAATTCGCACATCGGTTCCGGTAGCGGCTCGATGGAGATCAGCCGCGGATCCGCCGCTTGCAGTTCCTCGACAAGCGACAGGTCTCCTGTGCTGCCGCTGGAGAAAACGAATGCAGCGACGGCGCCAGCGATCCCGAGAATCAGAAAGGCCGTCCGCCGCCAAGAAGCTGTACGAGACATGATGGCCCCACTCCTTCTTCAGAGCCGCCAGCGAACCGAATACCCACTGCGGCTGTATCAGAGACGCATTCTGCGCTTGCCGATCGTGTCTGTCAATCTCTGTGGCATCTCTGTGGCAATTGAATCTGGGTTGGCCACGGCCTGACTGAGCAACGATGCGTGGGAAGACGAGCAGATCGTCGCCGTGATTCCGGACCCGCGAGCTGCCTGCAGCAGGAGCGGGCCGCAGAAACTCGTCGGAGACGACGACGCGTCGGTACGCCGAGAGTCCTCTGGTTTAGAAGCGAACGAGTCGGGTCACCTTGACCGCCAAGGCGCGGTTCACAAGCTCCGGGCGCGCTCTGGAGGTGTCCCGGCCGTCGCTGTACACCACGAAGAGCTCGCTCCCCGGGATGTACTCCCACCTGAGCCGCAGGCTGGACGACAGCGTGTGAGCGGTTCCGATGAACTGAAGGAGGCTGCTCACCGCGAGGCGCGTGGTGGGCGTGATGGAGAGACGCGCGCTGAACACCTGAGCCCTGAAGTCCGCGTAGGGCAGTGTCACCCAATTCAGGGAAACGGCTGGTTCCACCGAAAATCGCGGAACGAGCCCGAGGCGGCCGGAGTAGGTCGCGGTGTACTTCGTTCCCTCATAAAACGTGCCGCCGGATACCGACAGTTGTCCCGACAGCTTCCGTTGTTGGGCGCGCGAATAGGACGCGCCGAGATCGTGAGACACGTAGCCACCAGCAGGCACGGTCACGCCGGGCGCGACGGCGAAGCCTGATGGCAGCAACTCGTACTCACGGCCGTAGCGGAGCGCAGCCTGGTCGCCGTTGTGAAACTCGATTCCGAAGCTGCCGTCCACAGATCGATTCTCAACGGTCGCCGCGTGGTCGGCGGTCACGTAGTCCGCCGTGCCCTGTCCGGTCAGCTTGCGGATGTAGCGGCTCTGCCGCAGGCGCGGGCTGAACCGCGCCGTGGCGGTGCTGCGCCGGAAGCCGTCCCGCCGTACGAAGCCGAGCGCCGGATTGAAAAGGTCGCCGACCATCAGATGTTCGAGCGCCACACCGTAGCGATCGGCCGCGTAATCGAAACGACCTCGATAACTCGCACCATCCCCGTCGCGCTCCGCCGTCGACGTCCGCGCGTAATACCCGTGCACGGTGACGTCGTCGGAGACGCGCAGGCTCGCGTCAGCGCCAAGCGCCAGGTTCGAATCGCCGCCTCCGGCGGACGCCAACCGCTCTGTCGCGATGATGCCGATGCTGCTGCGGCGAAGCACGTCACGTTTGATACGCATCGCGGAAAAATTCGTGGCGGTGGCACCGGCTGACAGATCGTCGGCCGTTTGGATGTTCAGCAGTCCGACGTCAAACGGACCGGCCTTTCCGGTGAGCCGGGCGCCCGCGATGATTGGAACCGATTGCCCGTTGCTCAGCCCGATGCGACGGCTGAAGAATAGAATCGGTACGTCCTGCGCTCCCGCGTCATTGTCGAGCCGCCGGCTGCCAAACCCGAAAATGCCCTGGCCCTCGAGGAAGAAATCGCGCTTTTCAGGAAAGAACAGGCTGAAGCGCGTCAAATTCACCTGCTGGAGGTCCTCCTCGACCTGCGCGAAATCGGTGTTGACGGTCACGTCGGCGATCAAGCTGCGTGTCAGCCCGTACTTGAAGTCGAAGCCGGCAGTGGACGTGACGTCGTTGCGGGAGGGGGCGGGGGCCGTTCGATCGGTCGTCACCGACGACAGGCCGTACGGCTTCATTTCGAGGTTCATCGACTGGGCAGGTGTCTCGAGGCCGACGAGCGTCGCGGCAAGTCCCAACTGATACATCGCACCGGTGCCGAAGGAGGCCGAGACGGGCGTCAGAGTGGCGAATTCGTTCTTCCACTTGATGATCCGCCGCAAGTTGATTCCCCAGATCTGCGGGCCGGATCGCCGGTATCGCACCGACTTGAATGGGATGACAATCTCCGCGGCCCAACCGTTCGCGAAGCGGTCGGCCTTGACGTCCCAGACGGTGTTCCAGCTTTCGAGCTGTTGCCCACTCACGACCGCTTGATCGCGGATGGCGCCGACGGGATTGGTCTGAAAAAAGAACCCGTTGCGGCGATCGTAGAACGTGTCCAGCACGATCGTGAAGTTATCGCCGCCGGCGAAAATCGCGCCATTGTCCCGCCGCCGTTCGTTCGCAACGATTCGCTCGGGGTGACTATCGCTGCATCGCACGGCGATGTACAGATTCTCGTCGTCGTAGAAGACCCACACCTCGGTCGGTTCAGTGGAGGGCGCCCCCTCGTTCGGAATCTGTTGAATGAAATCGGTGATGGGCGGCACGATTCCGTAAAACTCTTCGTCGAGGCGGCCATCGACCCGCATTGGACGCTCGAGACGAACGGCACGAATGGTGGCCCGGCCGCGCTCGTCGCGATTGATGACGGCTGGGGCGAACGGCGGCGCCGGTCCGTCGATGGGGGGAAGCGCGGCGGCCGACACGGCCACGGCGACACCGCTCGCTCCCTGGGCGTCAACCGGATCGTCGGCGCCATCGGGCGCCTCACTCGGAACCGGCCGCGACGGTGGTTTACCGGAAACGAGAGCCGGACCCTGCGGCGCGCCGGCAGCGCTCGGCGCCGCAAGAACGGCCATGATCAGCGCCACGGCGCAGGACGCTGGCCAGCCTCTTCTCATCATCAGATCATTCCCCCGGCTCTCACCGCGTGGCGGCGACAATGCCGCGCACGCGGGCAGCAGGAGGCAACCCGTGCGAGGCCGCAGTCGACCGTTAGTTTAACACCGCCCAGACGCGGGCGTTCCAGTGTCGGGGGCCAGGGATCCGTTCTTGCCCTGAGATCTGCAGCGTCAACTCCGGGAATCGCCTGAAATACCCCATGAAGGGGTTGCTCCGCGTCTCCACGATCGCGCGTCCGGCAACGATCAGCATCGAGGCCCGACCGAGTCTGCACCCAACGCTCCAAGGTGTGAGCTGAGGGGTCTACTTCTTGAAGGACCGGCTGAAGATACGACCGGAGCCGTTCGGCGATAAGGCGCGCGCCGGCGGCATTAGGATGAACACGATGGGCGCCGTGTGAGAAACGACAAGGTCACAGCGGACCGTGCGAATTCTGCCTCGTTAGGATGTGGCTCCTCACGCTCATCCGCAACGTGCCACCGTAACGGCGGCGCTTGCCGGCTCACTCGACGCGCCGCTCCCATGCGGATGGACCACCGCGCCACACGAACTACAATCACACCCGCCCTGGTCTCCCAATGTTATCGACAGCTTTCGAGGCGTGGCGCATGTCGCTGGCTCTGATCGGTCTTGCAGTGGGAGCAGTCGTGTTAGGTGCGCCCCTGGTCGGCTGGCCCGGCGTTGTACGCCTGCCGGCAGTCCTGGTACCTGCACTCATCCTAGCCGTGGTGGTCCTGCGACCGTGGCGGTGGAGTGCATCCGAGTGGCGGGCACTGGAGGAGTGGACTCCTTCAGCCCGGGTAGTCTGCACCGGAGCCCTCGTCGTTGGACTGCTGCTGTTCTGGCTCGTGCTGACCCGGTTTCGCTCGGGAGAGATCAATGCTGTCGATTTCACCGTGTACTTCGACCGACCATGCTTCCAGACAACGCAGGGTCGCCCCCTCTTCATCGAAACGGCTGACTTTCCGGAGCTCTCGCAGGGCGGCGGTCTCCGCCACCATGCGTATTGGGGGATGTTCCCGGTCTGCTATCTGTATGCCCTTCATGCCACTCCGCTCTGGCTCCTCGCGCTCTCGGTCATCGCCGTCACTGCCGGTGCGGTACACGTGCTGCGAGCGATGCAGCGGCTGGGCACGGGCGGTGTGCTCGCGACAGCCACCGCGATCGCTTTCGTCCTCAATGACAACACCGCTCGCACGCTGAACTACGGCTTCCATCCAGAGGTGCTTTACGCGTGGTTCATTCCCTGGCTGCTCGATGCCGCACTGCGGGGAAATCGACGACAGTTCGTGGCCGCCACCCTCGCCTGCATCCTGGTCAAGGAGGATGCCGCGATGCCGCTCTTCGCGGCGTCGGTCGCTCTCGGGTTGATCGAATTCCGAAGAATGAATCACCTCGACCGTGCCGTCTTCCTCGTACTGCCCGTGATTCTCGCGCTGGCGAATCTCGGGATCTACTACGCTGTCGTCGTCCCGGCACTGACGACGGAAGGTCTTCCCGCATACGGGCACTTCTGGGTAAGCTACGGCCCGACACCGATGCGGGCGCTGGTCGGCATGATCGCTCACCCGTGGGCGGTGCTGCTAGCAAGCCTGCGCTCGGGCTTCTTCCGTACGGTGATTCTCCCGCACCTGTTTCTGCCCGTGCTTGGCTGGCGCTGGACGCTCGGGATCGTGCCGATCGTGGCGCTCTACAGCGCTTCCGACGATCCGCAGTTGCGCCTGTTCGGGATCTACTACTCGATCCCCCTCGTTCCGTTTCTGGTTCTTGGAGCCTCGACGGGAGCCTTGATGCTGGCCCGCCGAGTTGCCACGGATATCGGCCGGGCTGCGCTATCGGCCGCCACGCTCATTCTGCTCGGTGCTTTGCTGGTCGGCAGCGGCAGTCGCGGATACAGCCTCCGTCCCTGGCGAACCGAGATCGCCGCGGTGCCGGACGCGCTGTCTCGGCTCGCAGGCGAGCGCGTCGTGCTGGTGCAGAGCGGCCTCTATCCCCATGCCGGCTACGACGAGCGCACCCAATTGCTCACCCCGGAGACGCTCCACAACCCCCGGTATGCGGGTGCAGCGGTCCTGATCGCGCGGAGAATCGGCGCCTACCCTTTTCGAGCCGATGATTTGGACAGCCTCCATCGGCTTCCATCGATTCAGGCCATGCCAGGTGGTCTGATCGCGGTACGAAGACCCGTGACCCAGGCACACCGATGACCGTCGGACACGCCGTCGGTCGACTCCTGGTCGGCGCCAGGGGGTGGGGTGTTCGTGATTTCTACCATCGGCGTGCCGAAGAACGCCCGTTAACCAGCCGGGCGGGGTTCCACACCTGTCCACACTCATGACATCGCCAGTAGGTCGCCTCGCTCACCGTCTTGCTCGTTGTCGCCACGCGACGGGACCGGCAGAACGGACAGGACGGCGGGTTCGCCGGCGCGGGCGGCGGGACACTCTTTCCAACGGCACTCATGGTGGAACCTCGAGTCTCGTGAAGCTTTGGTGAGAGATAGGCCCGGCAGGCGGCAGGGCGCAGGACTCAGGAAAGCGGTCCCCTCCACAATACGGGTTACGCCGGGAAACCACAAGGAGAATCGCTGAACTGGATCGTCTCTTATAGATGAAGAGGCGAACGGCAGATTCCGCCCGTGACGTAACGTGACGCTTGACCCTGGCCTTTTAACCTGACGCGTTTGTGTTTAGCCCAGTCCCCCGCCCGCCAGCAGCGCGGCGACACGTCGGCCCGTCGGATCGATGAGCCAGAGCCAATCATCCAGCAGGAATTCCAGGCGAATCGCCAGGAGCGCGATGCGGCCCATGACGGTGTAGCCGAACGCCGCCCCGAAGGTGATCATCAAGACCCAGATGCCGGCTTTCGCAGTCGCGCCCACGGCCCCTTGGTGCTCAAAGGAAAAAAAGAAGTAGACCAGACAGCAGAGTACCCCGACCACAATCAGCAGGTTCTGCAGGGATAACCAGGGGTCGAAGACGCCACCGTCGATCACGGCGAGCGGCAGAATCGTGTTGCGAATCTGGACGAGAAAATCGCCGTGCAGAAACGCGATGAGGCGCAGGCCCGCCGTGGTGCCGATGATGAAGGCGAGCGGCCACCGCGCAATCCAGCCGCCTTTGGGCGCCAGCCGCCACAACAACATCACACTCAGCACGAGCACCACGATATAGGACGGACTCGGTTCCGCTTCCGGCCCGCTCAGGCCCGGCATCGCCCAGGCCCGCACCAGCGCCGGCCAGATCTTCCCCACCAGATTCGGGACGATCACGTCCCAGAAGCCGATCACCATCCAATACGCGGCGGATACGCCGACCAGAACCGCCTCGGCAACCTTGTAGAACGGGTTATCGCCGAACAGAAACGAAAAGATGGCGAGCGTGAAGAAGGCGGCCAGCCAGAGCCCGATCGTGCGCGGGAGGCTGAACTGGTATTCGGTCTGCGCAGGCAACGCCGCCTCGGCGCCCTGATACTCACCGTACGTCGCGGGATCGGACTGCGTCCATCGCCCGTTGGCCACCGGGACGGCCCGTACGTATTCGCGCCCCATGCCCTCCGTGGTGAACGCACTGCGCCAGAGGAGGGCGGCGGCGCCGATGACGAGCAACGCCATCCAGAAGACATTCTCCCGCCTCATCGCTTCCTCCCCCTGTCGATGAGGAACACGACATTCGCCACGACGATGAGCGTGATGATCAGCAGATGCGCGACCAGTTGGGGGCCCATGCGGCGCAGGGCTTCCAGATACTTCGGATCCGCGTTGGCTCCGCCGTAGGCATCAACGACGAGCTTTTCATATTCCGCTGCCCCCTTGATCGCGCCCAACAGGCCCGGCAGCTGACGCGGTACATATGGGTAGAGGAGAGGCGCCTGGACTCCGGTGGCCCCCGCCACGAGGCGAAGCGAAGGGAACGGTGTGACGGCGTACTGCACCCATTCCTTGGTGCCGGGATAGCCCGCTGACACGCTGACGATTACCTTCATCTGCTGGATATTCGTGATCCCTTCCATCATCGGGATGTCCTGCATCGCCGTGCCGCGGCTGTCGGTCGTGTACAGCTCGCGCAGGTTCGTGACGACGACCTTGATCACGCCCTCCTGACCCGACTTGAAGCCAAGATTGATATAGTCGCGGCCGTAGACGAGGTCACGGAAATCTGGCGTGATCACCTTGGCGATCGTGTTGTCGATCATCTGCGCGCCAAGCGGCCACAGAGCCATGAAGTACATCCGCAGCTTCTTGCTCGCGGCGTGGTACACAAACGCGGTAGCCATCGGCCCAAGCTCGCCTTCGCTCGGCGGGTCGTAGTCGAACGCCAGCAGGATCGGATCGCCGGGGTTGAGCCGATCAATCTCGTCGAACGTGGCTCGGGCGAGCACGCTGGGCACTTCCGGAAAGGTTCGGCCTGTCACCCCGATGAAGTAGATCGGTATGAGGACAGCCCACAACAGAAGCAGGAAGATCCATCGGCGATCCAGTGTCCGCAGCGTCTCCAGCAAACCGGCGGAGACAATACGCATGACCAGCGGTATCAACGACGCGATCACGATCGCGACCAGCCACCACTGGTTGACGATGAACTCGGTCATCCTAGTGGCCCGTCCGAACTGATTGAGTACCGCTCGCGGGAGGACATGCCGCTAATCCTTGCCGAGATAGGAGCGGTCGATGCCGAGCAGCACCTTGAGTGAGGTCGCCACGATGCCCAACGCGATGCCGATCATGATGGCGCGGTTCCCCGCCGTGTTGAACACGCTCATGATGTAGACGGTCAGATTCTCGAGCCGGAGCCCGGTGAAATACGCGAAGCCCGCCCACACGTCCGGATCGATCCAGCTCGTCAGCGCAACGCCCGCGAACGTCCGGCCGAGCAGGATGATGAATGCGGTGCCGAGGAGCAGCACGGCTTCAACGTTCTTGGCTCGAAACGCCCGGAACGCCGCGGACGCGATATAGAACGCCAGGAGCGAGAACATCGTCGCCGTCAACGGCGTGAAGGCGTATTGAAACAGGTACCAGAAGGCGCTGCCCATCTGCCGGTACTGGCCCGACCAGGCAAAGTCGGGGAACTGCGCAGAGGGATTGACGCCCACTTTGACGAGACCGACGAAGAGCGTGGCGAGAAACGAGACGACGACAACGCCGGAATATCCCCACCCGCGCGCACGATCGGAGATGCGCTTCAGATGCGTCTTGAGAAGATTGCCTCCGCCAAGAATGAACGCCACCGCCGCGAGGATGTCGAACCAGATCGCCGCGAGCTCGCCCCAGTTCTGGGCAAACGGTATGAAATAGGCGACGATGAGGACGAATCCTCCGGCGGCCGTGATGAGCAGGGGACCCGTTTGTTTCATCACGCCGCTCAGGTGAGCATCGTCCCGGTAAAGAAGTTGACGAGCGACTCGATGAACGCCGAACCGGTGAGGGCGGCCGCCGTGGCGCCGAGCACACCGAGAAGGATGCCTGCTCCGACCAGGAGCTTTCCGACATCCTGTCCTTTGAGGCTGCCGAGCTGATCGGGTTCACCGGACAGGTAGGCCGACGCTGCGAAGAACTCTTCCCCGATCAGCGTGTAGTCGCACGCCGCGACGAAGAACGGCAGCTGGGCAGGCTGGGCCGTACCGGCGATCTGAATGGCGCCGATGGCGTTGCCGGTCTCGGCCAGGATCAGCGACTCGGCAAAGAACGACCCCATGTAAAAGCACGCTGCGGGCTTCTCTCTGACCATCAACCCCTGGACGTACGCCACATATCCGAACTGCTCATCGGTGACGTAATAGACGCTGTCCGGGTTGTAGGCCTCGGGCCGTCCCGCGGTGAGGAACGCCGTCTGCATGGTCTCGCGCGCGGCGGTCATGACCAGCGATTTACTGGTGGGCACTTCGAGCTTTGCATCGTACTCGGCGGCCGTCTTCGCCACTCGAGACAGGATCGTCAGACCGGCAATGGTCTGGATCTCGTTCATGTCGTTGATGCCAGGGATGAACAGGCAGGGACGGCCCATCTCCGTGGCGCGGCCCACCGCGTCATCCACGGCTTCGAGGCCGGCGATGCGCCGGAGCGTCAGCGGCATTCCCCGCCGGGCAAGCACGATAAACGCGACGACCGACCCGCACAACAGGACGAGCGTGAAGAGGAACCACACGCGCGTGCCGTCAAACCACTCCATCGTCGGAAAGACCGGCGCCGTCGTGGCCGCGGGCGTCGACTCGAGGCTGTTGGCGCCGAGCGCCGTCACCCGGAACAGGTGCCCCGCCTCGCGATTCAGGCTGCCGACGGTCAACGCGTTCGTGCCTGCCGGTACGATGTCGACAACCGAGAAGTTCGTCTCGACGGTGCTGCGTCGCCTCACCACATAACCGCGAAGCGTGGCCTCGTCCGCCGACGCCGTCCATTGAAGATCGATGCGCGTGCCGTTGTCCCAGGAATGATCGCGCGCGGTGAGACCGGACGGCGGCGCCGGCGCCTGGCCGGCCGCAAGGGCGGGAAAGAAGAGCGCGGCGCACGCCACGGCGGCCGCTATCGAACGTTTCGCGGATCCCTTACCCTTCAATGAGCTCGACATTCGCGCGCGGGATGATAGCACCGTCTCCGGTGGTGAGGGTCACTTGAAGGACCCTGGCCCGAGAACCCGACGGCAGCACCTGTGGCTCGGGCGGAAGCCCTGTCACGGTTCCGATCGCGCCAAAATAGGGGTCCCGAATCACCCGGACCGGTGCGCCAATCTCCAGTCCGCCTCGGGTCGTGCCGGGTCCGTGTTCATCGACCGCCTCTGCCCGGCTCCAGGGGATCACCACCTCAGGACGCATCACGCCCGCCCGAATCTGCGTGGTGCCGTTGACGGCCGCGTCGGCTCCTTGCCGCGAGGCCATCAGCGTGAACGTGCGCTCGGCCATGGCAATCTGCCCGAACCCCTCAGTGACGACAACCGTAAGCCCCACCCGCTCCGAGCCGGTGATTGCCACCCCGAGCGCGTAACCGAGAAATCGCTCCAGATCCTGGTCATCGATACCTCCGGAGACGATCGCGGCCGCGCCGACGCCGCGCGCCCGCTCGAGCGCCTCGTGGCTGACGCGCGCGCCTCCGACAACGATGCAGTCCTTCATGTCCGGGGTGATCCGCGCACCAGTGAGATCCTGATCGTGGGCCTCGCATGCGAGGCGGATCTGTCCGAAGGCTTCGCCCCCGATCCCGAAGATGCCCTGAACAAACGAGACGTCGGACTCGATGACACAACCTTCACGCGGCGCGATCTCAATGGCGCGTCCCGCGAGGTACGCGAGGACCTGCACCGGCAGCTCGGCTCCCCGGATAATCACCTGCCCCGTGACCGACGAGATCGATTCGATCGTTCCGGCGACCGCGACCTTATATTCGGTACGGAACCGGCCGAAAATACCCTTCGTCCGCGCCAGCACCTCGCCAGGCTCGACGCGCTCCCCTTCCTTCTTCAACATGCACTCGGGCACATCGGCAGGCGGCATCGAGAGCTGCTTGGCGAGGTTGAGCGGCGTGATGTCGCCCGGCATGAATGTGTGGGCGACAACCTGCCGGGCCTCGACGCGATCGCCGACCTTGATCAGGACCTCGCCCGGAATCGGCAGAAGGCGGCGCACCTGGTGGCGCGTGCGCGCGGTGACCCTGAGCCCGGGGGTGTAGGCTCCGCTCATGAGTGTCTTGTCAACAGCGGCGCAAGCTCGGGATAGAGGCCGAGCGCGGCGCCCCACCGCTCGACCATCTCGCGGCTGGCGTCGCGTGCGGTCGGAACCACAAGCGGACGCCCGCGGGCGTCCAGGATCATGCCAACCGTGCCGCCCCGCACCTCACGCTCGACGCGCTTGCCGGGTCCTCCGCCGCAATCGAAGCCCCGCTCCGGATCGATGATCACGATGGCGGTCTCCCTCTCGCCGAGCGGCACCAAGCGCAGGTCGCCATACAGCATTTCGCCGGACTCCTCGCGGTCGCCCGTGCGAATCGAGAAGCGGAAGCATGGACGACCGGCTTTGCCCGCGCCCCGTGGCGCGATGCATGCGCCGAGATGGATCAGGCAGTCGCGATCGAAGACCTCGAGGGACGCCTGCGGGTGCACCTGCGCCAGGACGCCGAGGTGCGGCATCATGAAAATCGAGTCCTTGGCGAGTGTCGTGAAGCCCTCGGGCTCGAATGCATCGACGAGCATCATCGCCGTCTGATGCATGCGGGGGGCATGTGACAACACCCCTCCGGATGCCACGAGCAATCCCAGCTTCATGCTGTCCACGATCGTCCGGCCGGACGCGTCCTGGCTGAACGTGTCGCCCACGGTTCGCTGCTGTTGCACGCCCCTCAGCGTGGTGGCGAATTCCTTGTGCTGGGCGTAGGCGAGCCGCAGCGCCTCCCGCGCGACCGCCTGCTCGAACACCAGCGCCTCGAGCGTCTGCGGAATGGTCGTCGGTCGGATCATCTTGTTCTTGACGCGATTGCGGAGCTCTCGCTCGTCCATGTCGAACGGCACCCACCGCAGCACGTTGGCCATGCCTGCTTCGGCACATACGTTCGCGATGGAGTAGCTCATGCCCAGATTTGCGCTGACCGTTCGATTGAATGTGCTGTCGAAGACGCTGAAGACGTCGGTCGTGGCGCCGCCGATGTCGACGCCGACGACGTTGATGCCCTGCCGGCTGGCAATGGTCTGGAGAATGTCGCCGACCGCGGCAGGCGTGGGTACGATCGGCGCGTCAGTCCACATCATGAGCTTGTCGTACCCGGGCGCGTGCGCCATCACGTGCTCGAGAAACAAGTCGTGGATCGCGTCGCGCGCCGGACCAAGATTCTCGCGCTCGAGCACCGGTCGCAGATTGTCGACCACCGTCAGCGCGAACCCTTCCTTGATCACGTTCCGCACCAGCGGGGCCGCGTCGCGGTTTCCCGCGTAGACGATCGGTAACGTGTACTCGCTGCCAAAGCGGGGCTTCGGCTTGGCTGGCGCGATGAGCTCGGCTATCTGCACCACATGCGTCGTCGTACCGCCGTCCACGCCACCCGAGATCAGCATGATGTCTGGACGCAGCTCGCGGATGCGCTGAATCTGTTCATGCGGCCGGCGCCTGTCGTTGGACGCGATCACATCCATGACGATGGCGCCGGCGCCCAGGGCGGCGCGCTTGGCACTCTCGGCGGTCATCTCCCGCACCACGCCGGCCACCATCATTTGCAGACCACCGCCGGCGCTGGACGTCGAGATGTAGATATCGCAGCCTTCAGTCGCAGTCGCCGGCCGGAGAATACGGCCCTCGCCGCTGACGAGTCGCCTCCCGGCCAGCTCCTGCACTTCGGTCACCGCGTTGATCACACCCAGGGTCACATCGGCGAACGGCGCCTCCACCGTCGTCGGCGCTTCGCCACGATGCGTCTGGCGGTACACGCCGTCGACCAGCTCAATGAGAATCGCTTTGGTGGTCGTGCTGCCGCAGTCCGTGGCGAGGATCACCCGGATGTTGGTGGGATCGGCCGGCGTCACGGCGCTCCGGGAGGCGGCGTACTCCGGGTGGTGCGTTCGGCTTCCATCGCCTCGAGGCGCTCCGCGATGTAGTCGATGGACCCGCGCTGTTCCAGAAAGGTCGTGAAGTGGTCGTACGCGGCCGCGTCCGTCAGGACGACCAGGAATGGCTGGAAGAAGTGAAGCAGCTGCGCGGTGACATAGTTGAGCGGCCGGCTCATTTCGAGCGTGAGCAGCGCGGGACCCGACAGGCGACGTCGAACTACCTCGCGGCAGACGCTTTCAATGACGAGCCGCTGCCCCTCGTTCGGTTGAGCCGGCCCGGGAGCGTCGGCCGCGAACGCGTGCTTCAACCACTCCATCGGCGACAGAATATGACGTCTGCTGAACAGAGTCGAGGCTGGCTAGGAGTAGATCCCTCTGTACTTGCTCTCGAGATAACGAAGGTATGGCTCCGGATCGATCGATGAACCGGTCACCCGCTTCACAAGTTCTCGCGGCTGATACATCCGACCGTACTGGTGAATCTCCGACCCTAGCCACGAGCGCAGCGCCGAGAAGTCCCCCCGCCGAATCTGGTCATCCCGTGCCGGATCGATCGCCTGGAACTTGTCCCACAGCTGGGCCGCGATGAGGTTGCCAAGCGTGTAGGTCGCGAAATACCCGAGCAGACCCGCCGACCAATGAATGTCTTGCAGGACGCCCGACGCGTCATTCGGAGGAGTGATTCCGAGGTATTCCTGCATTCTGCTGTTCCACGCCTCGGGCAGATCTTCGACCGCAATGCCGCCCTCGACGAGCGCGATCTCGAGCTCGACCCGCAGCATGACGTGCAGGTTATAGGTGGCTTCGTCGGCTTCGACTCTGATGAGCGAACGCTCAACCTTGTTGATGCCCTTGTAGAACTGCGGCAGGGTTACTCCGCCAAGCTGGGACGGAAAGCGCGCCTGAAGCTTCGGAAAAAAGTGCTCCCAGAACGGCAGCGACCGGCCGACGAGGTTCTCCCAGAGCCGGCTTTGGGACTCATGCACGCCCAGAGACGCGCCGCCTTCGAGCTGCGTCCGGTGATGCGCACCGCTCACGCCCTGTTCGTACAGCCCATGCCCGGCTTCGTGCATCGCTCCAAACAGCAGGCCGAAGGGTTGTCCTTCCACGAACCGCGTCGTCATGCGCACATCATCGGCGCCAAACGCCGTAGCAAACGGATGCACCGACTTGTCCTGACGCCCGTGGGCCCAGTCAAAGCCGAACGCGGTAATGACATCGACTGCGAACGCCCAGAGCTCCTGCTCGGCGTACGGCACGTGAAGAAACGCAGCGGCGATCGGTGGCCGCTCGGCTAACGCGCGAATGAGCTCCACTTGCCGCGGCCGCAGCGTGCCGAGTATCGCTTTGACGTCCGCGGTCTTCATGCCGGGCTCGTAATCGTCGAGCAGAACGTCGTAGGGGTGATCGGCTGAAGGAAAAAACGTGACGTATCGCCTTTTCAGGCCGATGATGGCCTCGAGATGCGGCTGGAAGATCGAAAAGCTGCAGGCCGATCGCGCCCGAGCCCACGCCGGCTGAGCCGCCGACACGATGCGGGCCTGCTCCGCCACGAAATCGGCCGGCACCTTGGTGGCTTTGTCATAATCGCGCGCGGTGACCGCGATCATCCGGGACAGCGAAGAATCAGGGTCGAGCCCGCCACGATGCCCATTCAGCTGATCGAGCGCCTCGCCGACCGCGTCCGCGGTGAGCTTCTCGTGAGCAAGCCTCCGGATTGTCGCCAGCATCTCGCCGTGGACCTGGGCGCCCCCCTCGGGCATGCACACCCGCTCGTCCCACTCCAGGAGGTCCGCGGCATGCCTGAGGTCGGCGACCTCGCCGACGAGCTTCGTCAGTCTGTTCAGTGGTGTGCTCATAGACCAGCTAGATCGGCGCGTGAGGCTAACGGCGTGGTGAACCGCTCCGGACGAACTTTTCCGACGTCCCTCTGAGCGCGGCGCCCGCGGCCGGCCGCCACAGCGCCACGTTCTCGAACATACGGGCGATCTCGAAGTCCTTCTCGGTGATGCCTTTGGCGCTGTGGGTTGACAGGGCCACGGTGACGCGTCCCCATGACACGGTCAGATCCGGATGGTGATCGGCCGCCTCCGCGCAGAAGCCAATCGCATTGACCAGCATCAGCGTCGTCGGCCAGCCGTCGGTTTCGTAGACTCGCTGAATCGATCCGCCCTCGTAAAACCACCCTGGTAGCCGCTGCAATCGTTCTTCGATCTGCGCGTGGCTATATGTTGTCTCCTTGTCCGGCATCGCGACCTCACTTCCATGTCAGCCGACACGCCGCGGATTGCCCGAAGTTTTCCTCGAGCTCCATCTCGATGGCCGTCAGCCCCGGGACACCGGCCGTGTCGAGCGCCGCGCGCAGGCGATCGGCCAGGAGTCGCGCCAGCATTTCCACCGTCGTATTCGGAATCGGCAGGAGCGCGCAATCCCGGCGCGGGAACACGTATCGCGGCTGGCCGTCGACCGCGACCTTCACGGTCTCCCCTCCTTCAACGACACCAATCCGCGTGCTCTCGAGCGGCAGCAGCACCAGGTGGTCGATCTCGCCGCACAGGCGGCGCATGATCCGCTTGACCTCGACGAAGTCGATGACCCACCCGGTGTCCCGATCGAGTTCACCCTCAATCGTCACGCGCGCGCGGTAATTGTGGCCGTGCAGGCCCTCACAGCGGTGGCCGGCGAAGGTAATGAAATGAGCCGACGCGAAGACGAGGTCGTCCTTTGTCACCGACACGCGAAACTGCCCGCGTCGCTGCATCACATCCTCTGCTGGCGGAAGGGAAGGAGACGGCGCTGCCGCGGCCGCGACGACCGGCTGCGCGACAGTGTTCCGGGAGGTGGCTTCAGCGTGCGCCTCCAGGTTCATCGAGGGTTTACAGCTTGGGCTGCGGGACGATGCGCAGATACGGCCTCGGCGCTTTCCATCCCTGGGGGTACACCTTCTTCGCGTCCTCGTCCGAGACCGAGCCCGCGATGATCACGTCCTCGCCCTGCTTCCAGTTCACCGGCGTCGCGACCTTGTGCTTGGCGGTCAGCTGTAAGGAGTCGATCACGCGCAGTACCTCGTCGAAGTTGCGGCCCGTGGTCATCGGATACGCAATGATGAGCTTGATCTTCTTGTCGGGGCCGACGACGAAGACGTTGCGCACGGTCTGATTGTCGGCAGGCGTCCGGCCCTCGGACGTGCCGACCAGATCCGCCGGCAGCATGCCGTACTTCTTCGAGATGCCCAGGTTGGTGTCGCCAATTATCGGGTAGTTCGGCTCGTAGCCCTGGGTTTCCTTGATGTCGGTCGACCAGCGTTTGTGGTTGTCCACCGGATCCACGCTCAATCCGACGATCTTGGTATTCCGCTTGTCGAACTCGGGCTTGAGCTTCGCCATGTACCCCAACTCGGTCGTGCACACCGGGGTGAAATCTTTCGGGTGCGAGAACAACACGGCCCACGAGTCGCCGATCCAGTCGTGAAACCGGATCCGGCCCTGGGTTGTTTCGGCCTCGAAGTCCGGGGCCATATCGCCAATTCGAAGACTCATGGGGGAACCTCCTTAACGAATCGCGCGTGTCATCTCCGCTACAAGAATTGTGATTGATTCTAGCGCGGCGGGGACCCCCGCCGGGGCCCACCCTAGGATACGGAATAGACCGCGATCAATCCGCGGCCGTGGGGGTCAAGGGATGGAACGCCTCGACCACCGGCACGCCGTCCCAGCCTTCCGGCTCTTCGACGCCCAGCAGCCAGAGCACGGTCGGCGCCGTGTCGATCGTATCGATCGACACGTTCTTGAGTATGCCGGCATTGACGCCCCGCCCCCAGGCAATCCAGGGAATCGTGACGTCGCGCGCGTCGCTGGTCCCGTGGTCGTAGCCGTGTCCGCCATGGTCGGCGGTCACGAGCACCGAGTAATAGCCCGCGCCGTAGGCCTCGTCCGCGGCGGCGAGGAGCTGGCCGAGCGCGGCGTCGGCCGCCTGCACGGCACGGCCGTACGCATCGCTCATCCACCCGGAGCTATGGCCCGCCCGGTCCGGATCCGAGAGGTGCACGAACAGGACGTTGGGACGCTCGGTCCGCAGGTACGCCCGGACGTCGTGCACGGTGCGCTCGCTCGACCAGCGCCCGAACCATCCCCCCGGCGCCTGCGAGTAATCGAGCGTGCCCGGCCGCTGCAACGGGAAGAACTTGGCCTTGCTGAAGAAGGCGGCGGTTCGATAGCCGCGCGCGCGCGCGACGCTGAATACGGTGGAGAACTCAACGACGTCGGCCCGCGCGCTGGTGACGTTGTTCCAGAGCACGCCGTGCTGGTCGGGGGGTTCGCCGCTGAGCATGGACGTGTGCGACGGCAGCGTCTTGCTCGGCACGATCGTGCGCGCCGACAGCGAGTAGCTGCCTTCACGCATCAGCCGCTGGAGCGTCGGGGCCGCAAAGCGATCGATTGCGTCTGGGCGCAGGCCGTCGATCGAGACCAGCACCACGTTCCTCGTTACGCTTGCCGCCGGCGCAGTCAGGTTGGCCAGGTCGAGCGGACGGGACAGCACGTAGTGCGGGCCTGCACAGCCCGAAAGGCCGGTGAGCGCCGTCAGGGTCAGGATGGCGACCGGAACTGCGCTCGGACCCCGCCGCGCGGGGGTGGAACGTGACGCTGCTCGCATGGGCTGTAGAGTTCCCGTAATGGCTTGTGGCGAAGAGGTCCTCTGAGGGTACGCCTGAAAGGCGGAGGCGTCAATCAGGCCAGGTCAGGCAGGTCAGCTCGACAGTTCGAGCCAACGTAGGGCTCGCCCTCCGGCGGGAACCCCGCCTCGCGCGGCGCGAAGCCGCGCCCTACGATGTCGTCACACGGCCGTACTTCAGGTACAGCGTCGGGACCACAAACATGTTCAGCAGCGTCGAGGTCGTCAGCCCGCACAGAATCACGATCGCCATCGGCGTCTGAATCTCGCTTCCAGCTTCTCCGCCGCTGAGCGCCAGCGGAACGAGCGCGAGGCCGGCGGCCATGGCCGTCATCAGAATCGGGATCAGCCGCTCGTGCGCGCCGCGTTCGACCGCTTCACGGAAGTTCGTCACCCCTTCGACCTGCATCAGATGACGGATGTGCGAGACCAGCATGATGCCGTTGCGGGTGGCGATACCGAACAGGGTGATGAAGCCGATGATGGACGCCACGCTCAGCACGCCGCCCGCCAGAAACACGCCGACGACCCCGCCGATGAGCGCGAGGGGCAGGTTCAGCATGACGAGCAACGCGTCGCGCGGGCGGCCGAACGCGAGCACCAGGATCATGAAGAGGCCGACAATCACGGCGGCGCCGAGAACCATCAGCCGGTCGGTGGCGCTCTGCTGACTCTCGAACTGCCCGCCGTACTCGACCCGGTAGCCGGCCGGCATGGCGACCTGCTGCCCGATCGCCGCCTGGATGTCCTCGACGAGGCTGCCCAGATCGCGGCCGCTGACGTTGCACGATACGACAATCCGCCGCTGGACGTTTTCGCGCAGGATCATGTTCGCGCCCATCTCGCGGCGGACGTCCGCCAGTACGCGAATCGGCACCGTCCGACCCGTGGGCGTGTGCACGGGCAGGTCGGCAATGCGCTCGAAGTCGACTGCGGCCGCGGGATCGAGCTTGACGACCAGATCGAACGCCGTGGCGCGGTCGAAGACGCGTCCGACGAGCGTTCCGCCAAAGCTCGTCTCGATCGCCTCGGCGACGTCCTGAATGCGCAGCCCGTACCGGGCGATCGCGGGCCGGTTCAGTACGAACCGGATGAACGGAATCTCCGTCTGCTGCTCGAGGGTGAGGTCTGCCACGCCCACGACGCCGCTCATCGCCTCGCGCACCCGCTCGCCGACGCGGCGCAGCGTCGCGAGGTCGTCGCCGACGATCTTCACGGCAATGTTCGCGCGCGTGCCCGACAGCATGTGGTCGATGCGATGCGAAATCGGCTGCCCGATCGCGACATTCGTCCCTGGCAGCCCGCCGAAGTCGCGCCGCAGCGCCGCCAGCAGCGCTTCGCGCGGACGAGCGCTCTCGCGCAGGCCGACGTCAATCTCGGCCGATTCGACCCCCTGCACGTGCTCGTCCAGCTCCGCGCGGCCGGTCCGCCGGGCCGTGGCGACGACCTCCGGCTGCGCCAGCAGGATCCGCTCGACGCGGCCTCCGATCTCGTTCGATTTGTCCAGCGACGTTCCCGGCAGCGTGTTCACGCTGATCGTCAGGCTGCCTTCGTGGAACTCCGGAAGGAACGCGGTACCAAACCGGGTCATCGCAAGTACGGCCCCGGCAAGGAGCACCACCGAGGTCGCCGTGACGAGAGCCGGACGATCGAGCGCGTATGGCAACCCCCCGGCAAAGCGTGCTTTCAGGGTGCGCCCCAGCCACCCCTCGTGGCCGCGCACAATCGTGGCGGCTCCCGGAAGGAACGCCCCGCACAGCGCCGGCGTGACGACGATGGCCACGCCGAGCGAGGCCAGCAGCGCCACGATGTAGGCATACGCCAGCGGGGTCAGCAGACGGCCCTCCACGCCGGTCAGACCAAAGATCGGGAGAAAAACCAGCACGATAATGATGGTCGCGAAGACGATCGAGGGGCGGATCTCGAGCGTCGCGTCGCGCACGACCACGGCGGCGGATCGGCGCTGCTCCGGCGGCAGCACGGTGTTCTCGCGCAGCCGCCGCACGACGTTCTCGACGTCGATAATGGCGTCGTCGACCAGCGCCCCGATCGCAATCGCCAGGCCGCCGAGCGTCATCGTGTTGATCGTGACGCCGAAGCCACGCAGCACGAGGATGGCAGCGGCCAGCGAGAGCGGCATGGCCGTGAGGGTGATTGTCCCTGCGCGCGTGTTTGCGAGGAAGACGAGCACAACGGCTATGACAAGAACTCCGCCGTCGCGCAGCGCCTCGATCACGTTGTTGACCGCGACCTGAATGAAGTCGGCCTGCCGGAAGATCCGGCGGTCGATCGTGACGCCCTGGGGGAGCTCCCGCTGCAGCGCGTCCAGCTCGCGGTCGAGCCGCCGGGTCACCTCGATGGTGTTCGCGCCGGGCTGCTTCTGCACGCCGACGATCACGGCCGGCTTCCCGCTGCGCGATCCCTCGCCACGCTTGAGGGCCGCGCCTTCCCGCACGTCGGCGACATCCCTGATCAGCACGGAACGGTTTCCCCGCATCGCCACAACGCTCTCGCCGATCTCGTCGGCGGTCCGCACGCGGCCAACGGCCTGGAGCACGTATTCCTGCGGGCCCTCGGTGTAGATGCCTGCCGACGCGTTCTCGCTGGCGCCGCGAGCCGCATTGAGGAGCTCCGTTAGCGACACGTTGTTCGCGCGCAGCGCCTCGGGGTGCGCCACCACCTGGAACTGCCGCTCGGCGCCGCCGATCGGAGTTACCTGCGAGACCCCCGGCACCGCGAGCAGCCGCCGGCGGACCACCGTGTCCGCCACCGTCCGCAGCGTCAAGGGATCGACGCTCTCAGACGTCAGCGCAAAGAAAAGGATTTCGCCCATGATCGAGGAGATCGGGGCGAGCACCGGCCGCTCGGCCTGCGGCGGGAGCGCCTCCGCCACCAGCGTGAGCTTTTCCGCCACAAGCTGCCGCGCGATGTAGATGTCGGTGCCCCAGTCGAACTCCACCCACACCACGCTAATCCCGATGGCCGTGGCGGAGCGGACGCGCCGCACGCCCGAGGCGCCGTTGATGGCGCTCTCGATGGGAAACGTCACCAGTGATTCCATCTCCTCCGGCGCCATCCCGTGGCCTTCCGCAAGGATCGTCACCGTCGGCGCCGTCAGGTCCGGAAACACATCGACCGGCATCGCCCGGGCGCTCCAGATCCCTGCAAGCAGCAGAAGCACGGATAGCGCGATCACAAGCCCGTGATGGTCGATGGACCATTGAATCAGGCGTCTCATCCCCGCACTCGTACGTCGTGTCCGGCTTGGGCCGGACCGTGTTCAGTGGACATGGCCTTCAGCCGGCAATCCGCCGGCTGCCGACGCGAGCTGGACGTCGTAAGCGCCCCGCGTGACGACGCGGTCGCCCGGTTTCAGCCCGGCGCGCACACCGATGAGATCGCCGTCGCTGGTGGAGACCTCGATGTACCGGCGAGAGAAGCTCTCGCCGCCCGTCTGTACGAATACGTAGGGCCGTCCCGCCTCCGTCAACACCGCATCCTTGGGCACCGCCGGCATGCGTTGACGCGCCCCGGCGTACAGGATGGCCGTCATCGTCTGACCGATGAGCAGCTGACCCGTGCGGTTATCGACATCAAACTGCACCGGAAGCGACCGAGTCGCCTCGTCGATTACGCCGGCATCGCGCATGTCGTCCGCCTTGACGACCAGCGGATCGCTGCGGCCGGGTATCTCGAGCGCAATCTCGCGAATCTCTTCAGTCAGCGGTGCATCGGAGGCCGGCACCAGCGCCTGCAGCTCGATGCGGTTGGTCCGAACAATACGGAAGAGCGGTGCGCCTTCATCATACGAGGCGCCAAGCGCCGCGAAGACTTCCGCGAGGCGCCCGGCGATCGGGGCCCGCAGGACGAAGGAATTGCCTGCGGCAGCGCCGCCGCCGGTGCCCAGCGTCTCGTCGCGCTGGGCGAGCCTGGCCAGCGCGGCGGTCAGCCGCGCCTCGGCCACCTTCACCGCGCGCTGAGCCTCCTCGACGCGTCGCGCCGGCACCGCGCGCTCGGCCAGCAGCCGTTCGGCCCGCGCGTGGTCCGAGCGAGCGGCGTCCAGGGACGCCTGCACTTCCGCCACGCCGGACGCCAGCGTCGCCCTGTCGGCGCCATCCCCGGCGAGACGGGGTTGAATCCGCCCGAGCTCCTGCCCCGCCTCGACCGTGGTACCCAGCGGGAGAAGGCGCGTCGCCATGAAGCGTCCGGCGGCCGGCGCGGCGACCACGGCTTCTCCGCCGATGAGCGGTTCGACGACAGCAGGCACGCGGATACCGCGGCGGAGCTCCGCTTCCTGGACAAGCGCGGTGGCGAACCCGATGGTCCACTGCGGCTCCTTCAGGTACGTGATCGCCGTCGGGTCGTCTTCCCCCGAGCTCTCCGCGTCGGCGACGGCGGCCGCGGCGTCCGCGAACACGGTGATAGTTCCCAGATCGTGGCGGTCGGACAGGTCAGGAGCCTCGATCGCCAGTACCCATCGGTAGCGGCCGGCTGGCGGCATCGGGCCCAGCACGCGAAAGACGCCCGGGCGCGAGGGTTCGCTCCCCTGTACCACGATCGGCGTGCCGCCCGACTCCGGCGTGAACTCGAGCCGCGGCCGCCCCGCCATCATCGCCGAGAAGTCGCTCAGGCGCGTCAGGTGCACGGCAAACAGCGCCTCCTGACCTCCCACGAGCGGCGGGTACTCCATGAACAGCTCCGTCTTGTCGGTCCAGGCCGTCAGGTCGAGCGTGGGCACTTCGGCTTCAGGCGCTGCGGCGTCGCCCCCGCACGCCACTGTCACCGCGGCGATGGCCAGACATATCGCGAGTGTGTTGATAGGTTTCATGGGATCTCCCATCCACTGACGAATTCAAGTTCAATTTCCGCTTCGCGCACGGCGGCATCGAGCGCTGCCTGCCGCACGCGCGCGGAGGACGCGGTCCGGTAGGCGTCGAGGAGTTCGAGAATGCCGCGCTCCCCGTCGTCATAGCTCACTTGCGCGATCCGCTCGATCGCGTCGGCGCCGGAGGTCGCCGCGGCGCGATAGCGATCCGCGATATCGCGGCGCTCGATGACGGCCGCGCGCCACGCGCCGACCTGCGTCCGTACGATCAGGCGCAGCGCTTCGGCTTCGGCGCCGACCTGCGCCGCGCGCGCCCGTGCCGCGGCGCGTTCGGGACGCGCGCGATCGAACAGCGGCACGTTGAGATGCACGCTCATGATGCTGCCGACGTCCCAGGCGCCGGCATTCGACGACTTCGTGCCCGCGACCACTTCGGGCTCGGGAATCCGCCGGCGCGCCGCGGCGCGTCCCATGAATCCCGCGGCGTCCAGCTCGAGCTGCAGGGCGAGCAGCTCGCCCCGGACGACTTCAGCGCGCGCCACGAGCTCTTCGACTGAGGGCAGCATCGCCGGCGGCCGGTCGGGTCGGAGGGCCTCGATGGCACCGGCCACGGGGGCCGACGGAAAGAAGCTGGCGAGCACGCCCTGCGCTTGCGCCCGCTCCGTGGCCGCCGCCGCGCGGTCGGCCTCCACGTCGATCACCTCGCGCTCGGACCTGAGCGCATCGAATCCCGCGGCCTCACCCGCGGCTTCCCGGCGCCCCAGCGCGTCAGCCAAATCGCGCAACCGGTCCCGGCTGCGCGCCAGCTCCCGTTCACGCGTCTGCGCCACCCACAGATCCGTAAATGCCAGGCGGAGGTCCGCGCGAAGGCGCCGAATCTCGTCGTCGGCGCGGCTCGAAGCGGCCTCCACCCGTGCCGAGGCCGCGCTTACCTCGAGACGGCGGCGGCCGGTAACCGGCAGGACCTGGGCCACCGTCAGATAATTTTCGGCAGTGCCCGCTACGGCCTCGCGATTGAGTGTGACTCTTGGATTCGGCCACCGGCCGGCCGCCAGAACATCCGCCCGCGTCACATCAACCGCGGCACGAACGGCCTGCACGCGCGGGCTTTCGGCTGACAGCCTCGCCAGCGCCTGGGACTCCGTCAGGGACAACGTTTGGGCGCCGGCGCCCGCGGGCAGCACGGCTGCGGCGAGCACGGCGCATAAGACTAGCGCGCCCATAACACCTCGATCGAAAAAAGGAAAAGAGACAGACGGCGGATGAGCCGTCGAGTCAGGGCAGGAAGGCGGGAGGAGCGCGGGATGGGAGCGATCTGAGGAACGGAGGGTCGTGGCTGTGCACGACGTGCAGCAAATGATGCGGATGCGCCGGGCTCTCGGCAGGCGCGCCGAGGTCGAGGTCGCATGCCGTGGGAACCGCGGCCGGAACCTCGAACGACGCATGCGCGACGGCCACGAACAATTGCAGATAGACCGCGCGCCCGGTCTCGTCGTGGTTCAGGCGCGCTTGGTCCGCGGTCGTCGAGCGCGTCCAATGGTATACGACGTGCGCGTGAATCGTGTGCGCGCCGTGATGGTCCAGGTCGCGGGCGTCCACATGCGCGTGGACGAGCGGCGTGTAGAGCGCTCCCAACGGAATCGCCACCGACAGCACCGCGGCTGAGAGCGTCTGGATCACTCCGCCCATTGTTCGTGACACCCGCCCGCGAGTCAAGCGGGGAACGGCCCGCCTTTCGTGTTGCGGCAACCTCACCGTGATGCACCCGTCAGGGGGACGTCCCGCCCCGCACCGCCGTCCCGAAACAGCCTCGCCGAGGGATAGAACCCGCGAACCGGCGTTTGCCGACGTAGCACCAGGGCAGATGCGTCGGATAGCTGTCGATGCGTTCGCTACCGTGTGGCCTCGCGCTCGAGCAGCGCGCGCTTGCGATCTACCCCCCAGCGGTAGCCGGCCAGCGTCCCGTCGCTGCGTACCACGCGGTGGCAGGGAATCGCCAAGGCAACCGGATTCGCGGCGCACGCCTGTGCCACGCCCCGCGCGGCCTTCGGGGCGCCGATCCGCCGGGCGATATCTGTGTAGCTGGCGGTAGAGCCGGCCGGGATATGGCGCAGCGCCCGCCAGACGCGCTGCTGGAACGCGGTGCCGCGAACGTCGAGCGGCAGGTTGAGACCAAGCGCCGGGGCCTCGACAAGTCCGACGACTTTCGCGACCAGACGCTCGAAACCACGGTCGCCGACGACGAACTTCGCTTCGGGAAACCGATCCTGGAGGTCGCGTACCAAAGCCTCCGGGTCGTCGCCGAGCAGGATCGCGCAGACGCCCCTGTCGGTCGCCGCCACGAGGACCGACCCGAGCGAGCATGCCCCCACGGCAAAGTGAATCGACGCGCCGGTGCCGCCCGAGCGGAAGCTGGTCGGCGTCATGCCAAGAATGCCTGACGCGGCAGCATAGAAGCGGCCGTTCGAATGGAAGCCCGAGCTGTAGATGGCTTCCGTCACCGTCGAGGCTCGCGTGAGCGCCTTGCGGACGCGCCGCGCGCGGTGCCCCGCCGCATAGTCTTTCGGCGTCACACCGGTGAGCGACTTGAAGACGCGGTGAAAATGAAACCGGCTCATGCCGGCCGCACCGGCCAGTATATCGAGGCTTGGCATTTCTTCCGCGCCCTCGATCAGGCGGCACGCCTTCTCCACCGCGGCGGCACGCCGTTCGGCAAGCGCCGGCTCGTCGGGGCGGCAGCGTTTGCAGGGGCGGAAGCCGGCCCGCTCGGCGTCGGCACGCGTCAGGTGGAACCGCACGTGCTCGGGCCGCGCGCGCCGCGACGCGCAGGACGGGCGGCAATACACCCCCGTGGTGCTCACTGAATAGAAGAAGTGCCCGTCCGCGTTCCGGTCGCGGGCGATGACCGCCGCCCGCCGTTCCGCCTCGTCTCCGAAGAGCGCCTTCGCCGCGTTTGGTAGCGTATCTACTCTCACCATGGCTGCCATCGTCGCCGGGCGAGCGCCGGCCCGCACTCCGGTTCTTGCTCGCGAATCCGCCGCAGCGGATCTTGGTCACCATACGCTCGCCCTCCGAGAAAGGTCAACTTCAGCCGCTGCTTGCTACACTTCTGGAATGACTTCGCGCGTCCGCGTTGTGCTGCTGTCGCTCGGCGTGGCCGCCCTGCTCATCCAGGCGCCACTCGGCGGGCAGGCGGCAGCGGCGTCAGCGGTCGATGCCGCAGCTCGCCACGTCGATCGTGCTCAACTGATGCGCGATGTCGAGACCCTCGCCGCGACGACGTTCGAGGGACGGCGGACCGGGACGCCGGGCGGGTTGAAGGCACGGCAGTGGCTGGTCGACGAGTTCCGCGCCATTGGACTGCAGCCCGCCGGCACCCAGGGGTACTCCCAGCCGTTCACCTTCACCACTCGCGACGCGCGCGCCGTCCTCCCGGGAGGCCGTCCCTTTCGCGCCGACTATGCCGCGGCGAACGTAATCGGGCGCGTCCCCGGGCGCGAGATACGCGCGAGGCTCCTCGTCATCACCGCGCACTACGACCACCTGGGGATTCGTGACGGCGTGCTTTTCCCTGGCGCCGACGACAATGCCTCAGGCGTCGCCGTGTTGCTGGCCGCCGCGCGCCACTTCGCCCGGAATCCGCCGCGCCATCCGATCGTGCTTGCGGCGCTCGACGCGGAGGAACTCGGCCTGCGCGGCGCGCGGGCGCTCATCGACTCAGCGCTGTTGCCGCGAAGCGCGGTGGCGATGAACATCAACCTGGACATGCTGTCGCACAACGACAGACATGAGATCTTCGCCGCGGGCACGTCTCACACTCCCTGGCTAAGGCCGCTCCTGCAGGAGGTGCAGACGCGCGCGTCGGTGAACATTCTCTTCGGCCACGATCGGCCGATATACCGCGGCGGGGGCCTCGAGGACTGGACGCAGTCCTCGGACCACGGGCCGTTCCATGATGCGGGGATCCCTTTTGTCTATTTCGGAGTGGAGGATCATCCCGCCTATCACACATCAACCGACACCGCCGACCGGATCGACCCTCGCTTCTTTGGCGACGTCGCAGACATGACCGTCGAAGCCGTGCGAACGTTCGATCTCCGCGTCGAGTAGCGCAGGACGCGGGCCACCGACGGGCGGATCGGGAACGTGGAGATCGACTTCGACGTCGAAGAGAATGAAGAGATTATAGAGAGGCGGCCCTCAGGTCCGGCTGAGCGCCGCTGCCGCCCGGCGCGGCGCGGCCCTGCGGCGCGCGGCCTTCGGTCGGGGCGGGGCAAGGGTCGCCGAACGCTCGAGCTTCACGAGCGGCGTGGCGAACGTACGGGGGCCGTGGTCATCAAAGTCGATCGTCGTGTGATATTCGTTGGCGGCGGCGACAGTGCCGGCACCGTACTGCGGTTGCGAAACGCGGTCGCCGATTGCAAATACTCGCACGGGATCTCCTGAACATGGAAAAGACATGCAGGCGCATGCCCCTGGACGTACGCTCCAAGAAGGCTCCTTCAGTATACGCGATCTGATGTAGCGTGGTGCGGCACATGCGTATTCATCTAGTAAATCCGAGCGATGTCTCATTCGGCGTGGCGGTGATCACGCCGCGCTGGCTCTACGTCCTGGCGGCGGCGACGCCCGCCGAATACCGCGCACCGTCTCTGGTCGACGAAACCCTCGAACAGTTCGACCTGTCGACCGTCTCGTCCGGGGACGTCGTGGGCATTGGCATCCACACCGCCAATGCGTACCGAGGCTATGAACTCGGCCGCGCCGCGCGAGCGAAGGGCGCATACGTCGTCTTCGGCGGCATTCACCCGACGTTGTTCCCCGACGAGGCCCGCGAGCACGGCGGGGCCCACGCGGTCGTGCGCGGCGACGGCGATCTCATCTGGGGCACGGTGATCGCCGACTGTGCCGCCGAGCGACTCCGTGGCGTCTATGAAGGTGGACGCGTGGAGGGCCGATCCTTCTACGGTGGCCGCTGGGACCTCCTGCCAAAGGACGGTTACATGTGGGCCTCGGTACAGACCGTCCGCGGCTGTCCGAAGCACTGCTCGTTCTGCTCGGTCTGGCGCACCGACGGCCAGGAGGCTCGCTTGCGCGGCGCCCACGACGTCGTCGACGAGATCCGCGACCTGCGCAGCCGCGGGTTCCGGTTCATCGTGCTGGCGGATGACAACTTCTATCCGGTAGCGCTGAACGACCTCGCCATGGCCCGCCGGCGAGCGGATCCGGCGCAACTGCACGAGCTCGAGGCGGTGCGCCGCGAGCGGTTCGAGCTGATGGAGCGGATGGCCGATCTGCCCGACGACATGGTCTTCTTCACGCAGATCACGATGGAAGCGGCGGAGGATACCGCGTTTCTCGACGCGATGCGCAAGGCGCACATCAAAGGTGCGCTGGTGGGCGTGGAATCCGTGACGGCCGAAGGCCTGAAGGCCGTCTACAAGGATTTCAACCTGGCCGGCGATGCGCTCGTGGAGCGTCTCCAGATCTTCCGGCGGCACGGCGTGCACGTGCTCGGCTCGTTTATCTTCGGGTTGCCGACCGATACGGCCGCGACCTTCGACCTGACCGCCGCGCTCGCCCAGGCTGCCGACGTGACGTTTGCGCAGTTCGTACTGCTCCAGCCGTTCCCCGGCACGGTGGACTTCGAACGGTGGGAGCGCACCCAGGTCGATACTCCGAAGATCGATAACATTCCGCTGACGCGCCACTGGCTGCTTCCGTCGTCGCGGCGACCCAAGATCTACATGCCGCACCCGAGCCTGAAGCCCGAACAGATCAGGCAGTACACGCAGCAGGTCTGGGACCGCTTCTACAGCGTTTCCGCGACCTGGAAGCGCGCGCAGTGCATCCGATCGATCAAGGGACGCCTGGCGTTCATGCTGATCTCGAAGCTGTACCGGCAGATGTACGCGAACACGGGCATCGCCACCGACAGCGCACGGCACGCCCGCGCCAACCGGATGGCCCGATGGCTCGCGCGAGCCTGCCGCCGCCTGTTCGTCTCGCCCCCGCAGGCGCGACTAGTTAACGACGCGGCCGGCGGTCAGAAACCGGCGGTAGTCTGAAAAACGTTGTGTGATGCGGACCCGCTGGATGCCGCCGCCGCGAATGACGGTCAAGGTATCGATGGCCGCTGGCAGCATCAGCGTTTCGTGGGGATCCTGAAACTCCACCCGCTTGTACCGAATTGACGACTCGGCGCGCTCGATGACCATCGAGGAAGCCGCGCCGCGGCGTACGTGCTCGCGCGGGACGTCGAACTCGAACGTCCCGACGAGCCGATCGTCCATCCGCAGCACGTCGTAGGTCACGGCGTCGATCCAGATTCGCCCTCTCGAGCGTCCCGGCAGCGTCACGCTCACGCACTCATCGGTCCATGCGATCTCGGCAGCGACCGCCGCCCGGCCGCGATAGTCGAGCGTCAACGCCGGCCGGCCATCCACCTGTCCCGTACGGGCGTTCGAGAACTCAGATTCGCCGAGCCGCGCCGGCAGCAGCATGGCCATCGGCTCCGGCGATACCGGCTTCGGGTCCATGCACCCGGGATCCTCGCGGTCGGGCGAGGATCGCTCATTCCCCCTGATGGGTTCACGCAGGACGTTCGCCACAGGCAGGCCGGCCGGCCCGCTGCGATCCGGATCCCACCCCACGCGAAGCTCAAAGGCCAGACGCCGCGGAAAGTCGGCCGGCGACAGGTCCGCGCGCAGCGGCTGGATCCAGACCGTTTCCGTCGAGACGACGCTTTGCGCGCGCGCGTACCACTGCTCGAGCCGCTGCCCTGCCCGCGCAAGCGTCTGCGCGAGGTCCACCGGGGAGCCGGGCCGCTGGGCCGCATCGGGCACCGCCGACGCGCCCGCGACGAGGGCGAGACAGGTGAGCCAGATTGCCGAGGACCGGGTCATGGGCGTAGAGTGCTGTGGCGGAGGTGCTTCATGGTCGATGTTGGAACGAAATGCGCGCACCCGGTGTGTAAGTGTATGGTCCCGCCCCACGGGCCCCACGGCAAGTACTGCGGCGATCACTGCAAGCAGGCGCGGGACAAGATCGAACTGCGTTGCGACTGCCAGCATCCGGCGTGCCGCTGATTCCCGGCCTTTAGTCTGCAGTTTTTCGTCTTTGGCCGGCCGGCTGCAGACGAAAGATGAAAGCGAAAGACCAAAGACGAAAGACGAGCAACCACGTGATGATCCGCGCTCCATGTCTCTTTCGGTCAAGGACGCAGACCACCCGGCTCGGCACGCTCCCCGCGCGGCTGAGCACGTATTGGACGAACTGCGCGTTGGCCACGTGGCCGAAGCGCTGGCCGTACGGGGGTACCGTCGGCGAGAATAGCAGAAATTCGGTCCTCTGGAACAGCGGAGCCCCATCCCAGCCGTTACCGAGCCGTTACTGACGGCATCCACCTCGCCTCTATTATTTTGCCGGAGGCCATGTCGATCGTGCGAAGGGAAGAGCGCCGGAACATCAGTTTGCGCGCCGCTGTGTAGAGCGGAGGGCTAATACCGGTCCCTCTGCTCTATCTGATACCAACCGCCATACGAATTCCGATAACGGCCGAGCGAGGAAGCCCCGGGAATCCAAGCGCGGTCTCATACGTTTCATTCGCCAAGTTGTCCATTCTCGCAAACACGGCGAGCTCATCACGAATCCGATAGTCGCCGCCGATCCCGACGACCGCGTACCCCGGATTCACGGTGATATCCACCGCACGTCCTGCCGGAAACTCGACCGACGGAGCGGCCGCGAGGCCGAGGAACGCCGCGTCATGTCGCCGGCCGACCATCCGTGCGTCGACGTGTATGGCTGCGCGCGCCTTCTCGTATCTGATCCGGAAGCTGCCTGAGTGCCTCGGGCGGCGCAGCAGCGGCTGTCCCGGCTGGAACTGTTCACTCGTGCTGGTCGTCGCGGTGACCTCCGTATCGATCAGGGCGTAGGTGGCGGCAGCAGTGACGCCCGCGAGCGCCCGCTGCAGTACGCCTTCGAGTTCCCATCCGTTGGCCTTCGATCCAGCGATGTTGAGAAAATCCGGGCGACCATCGCGGCCAAAACCGGTGGACCGGAAGGCCACCTGGTCGCGGTAGCGGTTGTCGAAGTACGTCACCTTCGTGCGCAGCCGCTGGGCCATGAAGGTCAGCTCGACACCGCCATCGATGGTCCGCGCGCGCTCGGGCTCTAGGTCCGGATTGCCGTCGGTGAACGTGGAACCGAACAGCTCGGCAAACACCGGGTTCTTGATCCCCTGGCCGATGTTCGTGAAGAGCTTCAGCGACGAGACCGTCCGGCGCGTGAACGGGATCAGGAAGGCGCCCGCCGAGAGCTTCGGACTCGCCTGCGTCCCGTAGTGCGAATTGTCATCGATCCTGCCGCCGACCGTCATGAACCATGTGTTGCCCGCCGTGAACTGCTGCTGTGCGAAGTAAGCGTGATTCTCGATTCGGAAGCCGCTGTTGAGCGGGTCCGATTCCCGTTCGAACTCGTACCCGCCGGTGAGGGTCTGACCGGCGAGCCACGCGACGTTCGCCTGGTACTTGAGCGCGGGCCGGCGGAATTTCGTCACGCTCGTGAAGGGAAAATCGCTCACGCCAAACGGCGTCGTCGCGAGGAATTCCCCTGGCCCCAGCGAGCGACGACCGGTCTGAAAGAGGGTGAACGCGGCCTCATCAACCAGCCGGACGAGGCGAGGCCCCTCGGGAAAGAGCGCGCCAGGCCGGCCCGCCAGAATCGCGAACACATTGAAGGGTCGATCGGCAACGAGATCGCCGAACTCGGAATCGTTGCGCGAGTACGTCGCAGTGGCGGTCCCGGTAGCGCGGGGCGCGATCCGATGCGTGAGGTCCAGATGCCACGAGAACTCCCTGGAGTCGGAGGCTGTACCGGTATCGCCGGGGCCATAGGCGATCGGACCCACGGCGCGACCCCGCGCGTCGCTGAAGCGCGCGCCGGTCCGCAGCGTGGCTCGGTTTCCCAGCACGGCACCGAACCCGCCGTCCAATGCCGTCTGGTCGAACCGGTCCCCTTCAGGCAGCTCGTCGGCGAACGCCCCGTCCGTGCGGCGGTGCAACACTCCGGCACTGTAGTCGAGGCGCTGCCGCGCGCCGCCTGTTACGCGCACGTCGCCACGCCAGGTGTTGAAGCTGCCGCCCTCGATCGACCCGGAGAGACCTGGCGGGTCCGAGGGGCCAGCCCTCCGGGTAAAAATCTGGACGACGGAGCCCATCGCATCGGACCCGTAGAGCGCCGATTGACCGCCACGTACCACCTCGACGCGTTCGATCGCCGCCACCGAGATGCGGCTGAAGTCGTACGCGCCCCCAGGATTGTTGAGGCGCACGCCGTCGATGAGCACCAGGTTGTAGTCCGACTCCCCACCCCTGGAGAACAACGCTGCCTGGGCGCCTTCGCGGCCGTTGCTTTCCACAGCGAGTCCAGGAGCAAACCGGAGCGCCTCGGCGATCGACGTGCTGCCGAGGGCCGCGAGATCCGCCGCCGAGAATACCGAAACAGAGGAGGCGGCGCTCGCGCGGGTCGTCGCCGTGCGCGCGGCGGTCACCACGAGCGTGTCGCCAATGGCGGCGATCGCCAGCCTTAGGTCGCGCATCACGCTCGTCGTCGCGTTCACGGCGGCCACCTCCGCGGCGAACCCCTGGAGCCGCGCGCGGAGCTCGTATAGCCCCGCGGGAACCTCGAGCCGGTACCGACCGTCCTGACCGGTGATGCCATCCGCCGCGATCCCTCCACCGGCGATCGCTTCCACGAGCGCGCCGGGAACCACGGCGCCGGAAGGGTCCGTCACCGTGCCGCTCACGGTCACGCGCTCCTGCGCGTGGGAGGCCGCGGCGACCAGGAAGACGCTGACAAGCGCGCAGATCAACCGAACCGTTCGTGTCATTCGCGTTTCATCTCACATCGCACCACGCGGGTCGAGCAACTGAAGAGTTCCTGAATTCTCCGTCAGATTCGACGTCGACGGGCGTTATAGATTACGCGGATCGACTGAGGCGTAGACGTTCCGTCGCGGGACGCGCTCTTGCGCGCAGGAACCGCCAACCGACAATCACTGCCGTCAGGCTGAGCGCGAGACCACCCAGGCTCAGCCCGACGATCAGCGGGTACCACGCCCAAGGGGCCTGATAGAGCCCTGGAAAATCGAGGCTATGAAGGCCCCGGTTGAGCCAGCGCTCCACACGGCTCCCCCGCACTTCGGCCCGCACGAGTGAACCGTCGCGCCCGTCCAGGTACAGCCACGTCTCCTCGGGGTCGTTGAACTTGGCGCGAAGCGCCGGCAGGCGGCTGGGGCCGCTCCGCTGGTAGTAATAGGCGTCGACATCGGTCAACCAGGTCGCCTCGACGGGTTCCATGCCGGACATCGCCGTCCGGGCCGCCGCGAGCAGCTCGTCGCGCGTGAATCCATCCTTCATGCGCGGAGCCACGCCGTCGGCCGTGACCAGCACGCGCGACAACCTCGGGCCAGTCGTGGAATAGCGGGCAGCATCCTGATGCGGGCGGGCGGAGGGATCCGCCCGCTGATAGGCCGCGTAGAACGGCGCGCCCATGAACTGCAGCAGCTCCACTTCCTTCGGCTGAAACTGCCTCTGGAATTCCGCGAGCGCCGCGCCCGGCGTGGACGTGAATCGATCGAGCGCCACGCCGTCGCCGCGAATCGCACGCGTCTGATCCGGCGATGGTCCGCCGACGGGGAAGAGGTTC
>JACPPO010000105.1 GCA_016190945.1 Acidobacteriota bacterium
GAGTACGGTTCGTCAGGACGAAGCCCCGTGCCTTATTCCCAGCGAGCGTGCGGCGGAAACTGGTCTCCCGCGGCGATATCGTGGCCTTCGTCGCCGGCATCCCCGGCCGCCCCGGCCAGACCAACCTGCTGGAACTGGTCCGCGCCGGAAGGCACGGCTAGAGAGTCTGTGTGAAAACTCCTGTTGACAGCCCTGTATAATGCGTCTCAAGGAGGCGCGATGAAATTTTTGACCTACAATCCCGAGCAAGCGTATCTGCTGCCGCCCAGCGTGCGGGACGTGCTGGGAGAGGAGCATGTCTGTTTCTTCCTGCACCGGGCCGTGGAGCGGCTGGACTTGAGCGCGTTCGAGCAGCCGTACGGGGAGGAAGGCCGGCCCGCCTATCACCCGGCGCTGCTGCTGAAAGTCTGGCTGTATGCCTACGCGCTCGGGATCACGTCGGCACGGCGGCTGGAGCAACGAGTGCGGGAGGACCTGGCGTTCCGGTATCTGGCCGGTGGGGCAGCGCCGGATTTCTGGACCCTGAACCAGTTCCGCACGCGGCACGCACGAGCGCTGAACGACCTGTTCACGCAGGTGGTGGAGTTGGCGCGCTCGCTGGGGATGGGCCGACTGGGGCATGTCGCGCTGGATTCGACGCGGGTGGCGGCCAACGCTTCGCGGGATCGGGTGGACACGGTCGCCAAGCTGCGGAGCGAACGAGCGAAGATTCGCCGCCAGATTCGCCGTTGGCAAAAGCAATGCGACGCGCAGGCGAGCGACGAAGCGCCCGGCCAGCAACTGAGCGCGGCGCAGATGGCCGCGCTGGAGAAACGCCTGGAGGAGATCCCGCACCGATTGGAACAGTTGCGGAAAAGCGGTCTGCAGCGCCGCTCGCGCACCGATTCTGACAGCCGCTTCTTGCGTGCCCGTAAGGGATTTACGCTGGGCTACACGGCGGACGTTGCCGTCAGTGAGGATCACCTCATCGTGGAACAGCGCGTCACGCAGAATGCCACCGACTCTCGTTCGCTGGTCCCGTTGGTGGACGCGGTGGAACAACGCTGCGGGGAACGCCCGCAGAAGGTCAGCGCCGACAGCGGCTTTTTTAAACTGCAGCCGATCGTGAAACTGATCCGGCGCGGCATGGACGTTTATGTGCCGGACTCGGTGCAAGCGCGGGAACTGAATCGAGGCAAGCGCGTGAGGGGAGCCGCCCCGGTGCGGCATCCCGAGCACCGGCGGATGCGGCAGAAATTGCGCGACCCGGTCGGGCGAGCCGTCTATCAGCGACGCAAGGCGATCGTGGAACCAGTGATCGGAGTCTTGAAAGAACAACGCGGGATGCGGCAGTTCCGGCGGCGAGGCTTGGCGAAGGTCGCGGTGGAGTTGGCGCTGGCCACGACCGCCTTCAACCTCACCCGCCTGTGGCGCACCAAACCGATGTTGGAGCGGGCGGGGTAAGCCCCCGGAAGCTCGGAACGGGTAGTTCCAAACCGGCAAAGGAAGATTCGTGCGCCAAGCACTCATAACTTTGACGATACTTGGCAGAAAAACGGAGTTTTCACACAGACTC
>JACPPO010000107.1 GCA_016190945.1 Acidobacteriota bacterium
ACCGCCTGGCTGTCCGCACCGCCCTCGCGTTCGGACGGGATGCGGCCGTCGACCGACACCGACTGCCCCGGGTTGACGCCCCAGGTCACAACCGGCGTCAGCTCCTCCGCGCCAATCACTACCTCGTCATCGTAGCGGGCATCCGGATCCGAGGCGATCGACATCCACCACGCGCGTGCGCGCTCGAAGGCTCCGTCGGATGGCGCGAACGGACGGCCTTTCAGGTACTCGATGGTCGTGCCGTCCGGGTTGACGTAGCCGACGCGGGCGCCCCCCTCAATCGACATGTTGCAGATGGTCATCCGCTCGTCCATCGACATGCGCTCGATCGTGTCGCCGGCGTATTCGTAGGCATAGCCGACGCCGCCGCCCACCCCAAGGCGCCGAATGATGGTGAGCACCACGTCCTTGGCGTACACGCCAGCCGGCAGCATCCCGGTGACGCGAATCCGCCGTACTTTAAGCGGCTCCATGGCGAGGCACTGCGAGGCGAGCACGTCGCGCACCTGCGAAGTGCCAATGCCGAAGGCCACGGCGCCCAAGGCGCCGTGCGTCGATGTGTGACTGTCCCCGCACGCGATCGTCATGCCAGGCTGCGTGAGGCCCAGTTCCGGCCCGATCACGTGCACGATTCCCTGGCGGTCGTCGTTCAGGCCGGCCAGGCGGATGCCGAAGTCGCGGCAGTTCCGCTCGAGCGACGCGATCATGTCCTCCGCAGAAACGTCAAGAAACGGACGCGTCCGCTGGCGCGTCGGGACGATGTGGTCCACCGTCCCGAACGTGCGGTCGGGGCGTGCCACGCACCAGCCGCGGGCGCGCAACGCGTCAAACGCCTGCGGTGTGGTGACTTCGTGAATCAGGTGCAGCCCCACGAAGAGCTGCGTTTGTCCCGTCGGGAGCGTGCGGACGGTGTGAAGGTCCCACACCTTCTGGAGGAGCGTCTTTCCCATATGAGGAATTTCTTATCGTAACACCGCGGTGCTGCGCGTCACCGCCCTCCGTCGGCCTGTCACCGTCGGATGATCGGTGATCCAACAACGCCACGGCCGTTCGGTCCCGACGCGAATCCCGACGCGCGGCCCCCAGGACACGTCGCCGACCGCGAAGTTGTGGTCCTCGACCACCAGCGGGCTCGACACGAGATCGAGCCGGTTGTCGGCGAGGGTAATCCCCAACGCGCGCGTCAGGTTGCCGGGGCCCCGGCACAGGTCGGTCTCGGCGATCTCGCCGCCGCCAGACGCGCGCCGTTTCTTCATCAGGGCGATCCCTGCCACCGGGTGGAGCGCGCGAATCAGCACCGCCGCCGGATGTCCCTCAGCTTCGGTTACCGCGTTCACGAGGTAGTGGATGCCGTAATTCAGGTACACGTAGGCCAGGCCGGCTGGCCCATAGAGCGGTGCGTTGCGGCGGGTCGGCCCCGGCGCCGCGTGACAGGCAGGATCGTCTTCGCCGATGTAGGCCTCGGTTTCGACAATCACTCCGGCGGCGACGCCGCCACGTGTGCGATGCACAAGGACCTTGCCCAGCAGTTCCTCGGCAACCGTCAGCGTGGGCCGGCTGTAGAACGATCGTGGTAAGGCCGACGGCCTAGTGTGCCGCGTACGCATGTGTGCGGCCCGACGCGAGCACCCGGCGCAGCGCGCGGCCCGTGTGCGACTGATCGGACTCCGCCACTCGCTCCGGGGTGCCGGCCGCCACAACCCGCCCGCCAGCTTCGCCGCCTTCCGGCCCCAGGTCGATGATGTAGTCCGCCGTCTTGATGATGTCGAGGTTGTGCTCGATGACGAGCAGTGTGTGCCCCGCTTCGACCAGCTTGCGGAAAGCCGCCAGCAGCTTCGCGATGTCGTCAAAGTGCAGGCCTGTCGTCGGCTCGTCAAGAACGTAGAGGATCCGCTCGCCGCCAAATGACGCCAGGTGCGCGGCAATCTTGATCCGCTGCGCTTCGCCCCCCGACAAGGTCGTGGCCGGCTGGCCGAGCCGCAAATACCCCATCCCAATCTCGTCGAGTACCTGCAACCTGCGACGCACCTTGGGCGACGTGCTGAAAAACGTGATCGCCTCGCGCACCGTCATATCGAGCACCTGGTGCACGTTCCTGCCCCGGTACCGCACCTCGAGCACCTGCGGCTTGAACCGCATGCCGTCGCACTGATCGCACGGTACGAAGACATCCGCCAGGAACTGCATTTCGACGCGCACCTCGCCTGCGCCCTGGCAGGCCTCGCACCGCCCCCCGGGGACGTTGAAGGAGAAGTGACTGGCGGTGAGCCCGCGGGCCCGCGCGTCCTTGGTCGACGCGAACAGCCCCCGGATCGGATCGAACGCCTTGAGGTACGTCACCGGGTTGGAGCGCGGCGTTCGGCCGATCGGGGCCTGGTCCACGAGCACGGCGTCGGTGATGTACTCGACGCCCTCGATCCCGCGAAAGGCACCGACCGGGCGGTCCCAGTCGCGCTTGGTGCGCTTGATGGCGGCGTACAGCACGTCGTGCACGAGCGTCGACTTGCCGGAGCCGCTCACACCGGTCACGCACGCAAGCGTGTTCAGCGGGATTTCGATGTCGACGTTCTTGAGGTTGTGCTCGGTGGCCCCAAACAACCGAATCTTCTGTCCGACGCCCCTGCGGCGCGGCGACGGCACCGGAATCGCCAGCTCATTGCGCAGGTACTTCGCCGTCAGCGACCGCGGCTCCCGCAGCAGCCCCTGCAGATCGCCGGAGTACACCACGCGGCCGCCCTGCTCGCCCGCGCCCAGCCCGAGGTCGACGATGTGGTCGGCGACGCGGATCATCTCTTCGTCGTGCTCGACGACGATCACCGTGTTGCCCTGGTCGCGGAGCTTCCGGAGGATATCGATGAGCCGCTGGTTGTCGCGCGAGTGGAGGCCGATGGACGGCTCATCGAGCACGTACAGCGTCCCGACGAGCGCCGATCCGAGCGAGGTAGCCAGGTTGATCCGTTGGGCCTCGCCGCCCGACAGCGTCGACGACAGCCGGTCGAGCGTCAGGTAGTCGAGCCCGACATCGCTCAAAAACGACAGGCGGCGGCCAATCTCGCGCAGGATCCGGTCGGCGACCGCGGATTCCTTCTCGCCGAGGTGCAAATCACCGAAGAACCGGTGTGCCTCACGCACCGTCAGCGCCGCCACCGCATCGATGGTTCGCCCATCGACGCGGACGTCGCGCGCCTCGCGCCGCAGCCGCGCGCCGGCGCAGTCGGGGCACGCCAGATACCCCCGGTACCGGCTGAGGAAGACGCGGACATGCACCTTGTACTTCTTCCGTTCGAGCCAGCGGAAGAAGCCGCGGATCCCGTCGTAGCCCTCGCCGCCCTCGACCACGAAGCGGCGCTCGTCCGGCGTCAGATCGATCCACCGCACGTCGAGGCGCACCCCCGCCTTGCGCGCGGCCCGTTTCAGCTCCGCGAGCTGCGAGCGATAGTGCGGCTTGCTCCATGGCTCGATGGCGCCCTGGTTGATCGACTTGGACTGATCGGGCACGACCAAAGCCATGTCCAGCTCGATGATGTTGCCGAAGCCATGGCAGGTCGGGCAGGCGCCGAACGGGTTATTGAACGAGAAGAGCCGCAACTGCGGCGCTTCGTACGTCAGACCGCACGTGCGACACTCGAAGCGTTCGGAAAAGACAAGACGCTCGTCCCCGATCCCTGAATCCCGATCCCCGAGTACAACCGCAAACGCCGCGCCCCCGCCCTCCTGGTACGAGGTCTCGATGGAATCCGTCAGGCGGCTGCGCAGGTCGCCTTCCAGCCGGACGCGATCGACGACGACTTCGAGCGTCGTGCGGCCGCCGAGCGATGCCGGATCGATCTCCTCGACCTGGAATGTGCGGCCGTCGATGAGCAGGCGGCCGAAGCCTCGGCGCCGGAGCGCGTTCAGCGTTTCGACAACCGGGTCCGCGCTCGTCTTGTCCTCTTTCTCGGGAACGTCCTCGCCCGCATCGGCGGCGTCGCCCGCCGGGTCGGACGGCAAGGCGACCACGGGGATCTCGAAGCCGACGAGCACGCGGCTGCCGGCCGGCAGCTCCGTCAGCCGCGTCGCCACGATTTCGGCGGTCTCGCGCGTGACTTCGCGCCCGCATTGGCGGCAGTAGGTCCGGCCCACCCGCGCGTACAGCAGCCGCATGTAATCGTGAATTTCGGTCATCGTTCCGACCGTGGATCGCGGGTTGCGGACGCTGTTCTTCTGGCGGATGGCAATCGCGGGGCAGATCCCCTCGATGCGGTCCACGTCCGGCTTCTCCATCCGCTCGAGGAACTGCCGCGCGTAGGCCGAGAGCGACTCGACGTAGCGCCGCTGCCCCTCGGCGTAGATCGTGTCGAAAGCGAGCGACGACTTCCCCGACCCGCTCACACCGGTAACGATCACCAGCTTGCCCGACGGCAAGGTGACGTCGATGTTCTTCAGGTTGTGCGTGCGGGCGCCGCGGACGACGAGCGGGCCGCGGGCCGGATGTCGTAGGTCAGGTATACCCACTGTCACCGATTTCCTCGGAACCGTAAGAAGGAAATGTTACTACCGCGTGCGCGATGCCACAAGCGCATCGCAGCCGAAGTCGCTCTTGCCGGGGTACCATCAAGCGCGTGCAGGAGATTGGACTCATCCTCACACTCGCCGGCGGCCTCGGCGCGGCGCTCGTCCTCGGCTACCTGACGCACCGGCTCGGCTTGTCGCCGATCGTCGGCTACCTGCTCGCCGGCGTTGCGGTCGGACCGAACACGCTCGGCTTCATGGCGAACGCCGAGCTGGCGGAGCAGTTCGCTGGCGTCGGCGTGATCCTCCTGATGTTTGGGGTCGGCCTGCAGTTCCACGTCGAAGAGCTACTGGCCGTGAGGCGCGTGGCCGTCCCCGGCGCGGCGGCCGGCATCTCGTTGGCGACGCTGCTCGGCGCGGCGGCGGCGTGGGGCTTGGGCTGGGGCTGGACCTCCTCGCTGGTCTTCGGCCTCACCTTATCGGTCGCCAGCACCGTCGTGCTGGTGCGCGTGCTCTCCGACACGCGGCAGCTGCACACCTCCACCGGCCACATTGCGGTCGGGTGGCTCGTCGTCGAAGACCTCCTTGCCGTCATCATGCTCGTGCTGTTACCGACGATGGCGGGGGGAACCGCCACCGTTGCGGGCGTGCTCGGCAACGTGGCACTGACCCTGGCCAAAGTCAGCCTGCTCGTGGTGTTTGCCGTGATTGTGGGCGTGCGGGCGATTCCGACGTTGCTCGACATGGTGGCTGCCACCCGATCCCGGGAGCTCTTCACGCTGACCGTGCTGGTGCTCGCTCTTGGCATTGCCGTCGGATCGGCGGCGATCTTCGGCGTCTCGATGGCGCTCGGCGCGTTTATCGCGGGGATGGCGGTGGGCCGATCGGACTACAGCTTGCGCGCCGCGACCGACGCGCTGCCGATGCGCGACGCGTTCGCGGTGTTGTTCTTCGTGTCGATCGGGATGCTGCTCGATCCGCTGGAGCTTCTCTCGGCGCCCGGGCTTGCGCTGGCGGCGCTCGCAATCGTGGTCATCGCCAAGCCGTTGGTCGCCGCCCTGGTGCTGGCGCTGATGCGGTACCCGGTGCACACGGTGCTGACGGTGCCCTCCTCGCTGGCGCAGATCGGCGAGTTCTCATTCATCCTGGCGGCGCTGGCGCGCGACCTCCGTGTGATACCGGAAATGGGACTGGACGTCGTGGTGGCGGTGTCGATCGTGTCTATCGTGATCAATCCGGTTGCGGCGAAGGTGATCCGCCCCGCCGAGCGGTGGCTGACGCGGTGGCGGATATTTCGAAAGGCGACTGTTGCGGACGCGCTCGGCGAGCACGGGCAGGCCTCGTCACTCCAACCCCAGGACCGGGCTGTCGTCGTTGGCTACGGCCCCACCGGCCGGACGGTCGCCCGCCTTTTGCGCGAGAACGGCATCCAGCCCACCGTCATCGAGCTGAATATCGATACTGTCCGCGCGTTGCGACAAGAGGGCATGTCCGTCGTGTACGGCGACGCGCGAGATCCGGACACGCTGCGCGCGGCGGGCATCCGCCGGGCGGCGACGCTCATCATCAGCGGCGCCGACAGCGGCGCGCCCGAGACGATCCGCGCGGCGCGCGAGCTGAATCCGTCACAGCACATTTTTGCGCGCGGCGCCTATCTACGCGACGTGCCGACGCTGCGCGCCGCGGGCGCCGAGCACGTGTTTTCCGGCGAGGGCGAGGTAGCGCTGGCGATGACCGAGGCGGTGCTGCGGCGGCTGGGTGCCACACCCGACCAAATCGACCGTGAGCGCCAGCGCCTGCACGAGGAGCTGTCCGGGCCCGAACGGGAGGTTTAGCTCTATACTCAGGCCTGTCAGCCCGGGACAACTCGGAGCGCAGGAGGTTCGTTGATGCGTGTTCTGTTGACGATTGGGCTTCTGGCAACATTGGGGGCGGGTGCGATGGCACAAGGTGCGGCCGAGCTGAAGGTCGGCGATGAGGCGCCGGACTTTACGCTGCGGGGCACCGACGGCAAGACGCACACACTGTCGGACTACCGGGGCAAGCAGGCCGTCGTCGTGGCCTGGTTCCCGCGAGCGTTCACGCAGGGTTGCACGATCGAGTGCAAATCGCTGGCGGAGAACGGCGACAAGATCAAGAAGTATGACGTGACCTATTTCATGGCAAGCGTTGACGCGCTCGAGGACAATATCAAGTTCGCGAAAGCCACATCGGTCACGCTTGGTGAAGGTGCAAACGCGCGGGTCGTCCAGAAGAAGGAAGCCGACTTCCCGATGCTCAGCGATCCGACCAAGGACGTGGCGACCAATTACGGCGTTCTGAATGCGCGCGGCACGGCCAACCGCTGGACGTTCTACATCGACAAGTCCGGGCGGATCTCGGCCATCGACAAGATGGTACGTCCCGAAACATCCGCCGAGGACATGGTGACCAAGCTCGGCGAGGTCAAGGTCGCGATGCGGTAACTCCCATCGTTCGAGCCGTTCGCGTCACGAGAGCACTTCCGACTTGGGAGGCGACCTCCGACGCGCGAGCTGCCTCGAAGTGTGCTATACTCCGCCTGCTCGTCGTGCGTTCGTGGGCCTGCGGCCGCCGCTTTCGCGAACCTTCCGGCTAAGCCCAGACTCACCAAGGAAAATCCGACGCGCCGCTTGGCATCTGGGGAGTCGTCCATGGCCAAGCGTCCCTCATACGTGAGAACCTGCTCGTGACAACATTCGCGAACGACGCCGTGACGGAGCGCATCCGAGCCGAGTACCTGGAGATGCCCGGCATGAGCCTGACGATCGAGCAGGTGCAGCGCTTGTGCGGGGTCGAACGAGCGGCGTGCGCGATGGTCCTGGATTCGCTCGTCGCGAGCGGGTTTCTGTACATGAAAGCCGGCGGGACTTACGCGCGACTCACCGGCGAGAGCAATCCCCGTCCGCGGCCAGCCAAAGCCCACCTCCCCGTTGCGTCAGCGACCGTTCGCCGAGCGAGCTGATTCCGAATCCAGGCGGAAGACG
>JACPPO010000106.1 GCA_016190945.1 Acidobacteriota bacterium
GATGTTGTCGTCGTCGCGGGTGCTCCAGACGATGTTGTCGTCGCCGCGGGTGCTCCAGACGATGTTGTCGTCGGCCTTGACGCCCCAGACGATCGGTTGTCCTGTGTTTGTCGCGTCAGCTCCCCATGTGACGCCGAGAGCCCACGCGTTGCTGCCGGGCAGCGGGATGCCGCCATCGATCCGGTCATTGCCCCAGATGATGTGCTGGCTCCATTCGATAGGTTCGTTTTCGATCGTGTCGCCCGGAACCGGCGTGCCCTTCCTGGGAGCACCGAAGAAAGTTGCCATGCGGACCGCGCCGAGCGCGTTCAGAAGGCCGGCGCCCTGCGCGAGGTATGACTCGCCGTCGCGTTCTTCGGCGGTGTACTGCAGGATGGCTTTAATGGCGTTCGGTGTCAGGTCCGGATTGGCTTCGAGCATCAGTGCCACAGTGCCGGCGACGACGGGCGCCGCCATGCTCGTGCCGGTCAGGCTCAGGTACGGCTTGTAGGGGGTACCGCGCGTACCGTCGAGCAGATAGTCCGCATACGTCGAATACAACGCGCTGTGGGGGTCCGACAGTGATTCAGTGCCGACGGCCGGTGCTACCAGATCCGGCTTTGCCGAGAAGTCGATCCACGTGGGCCCGCGCGAGCTGAACAGCGCCAGGGTGTCGTTGCTGCGTGGCCGCGTGCCCTCGTGACTCGCCGCGCCTACCGTCAGGACCCAGGGAGCGTTGCCGGGGTTCGTGATGCCGCCGTACTGCGTTTCGCCGTTCGCGGTCGTGCCGATATTGCCGGCCGCCGCCACGACGACGATGCCCGCATCAACAGCGCGGCGCGCGGCGAGCGTCAGCGGATCGGTTTTATAGGACTCGAAGACGCCGGACGCCACCGACAGATTGATGGCGCGGATGTTGTAGACATCCTTGACCGCGATCGCGTAATCGATGGCCGCAATCACGTTGCTGATATACCCGTGCCCCTCAGCGTCGAGTACTTTGAGTCCCACGAGGTTCGCCTCAGGCGCCACGCCCGTGCGGGCACCGTTAGAGTCGAAGCCGTTGCCCGCAATGATGCCCGCCACGTGCGTGCCGTGGCCGAACTCGTCGGAGGGCTGGTCGGAGGTCCAGACGCGCGGATTGGTTTGAATCGTGAAGTCCTTAAAGTGGACGACGCGCGGGGCGGCGCGTGGTGACTTGGAGCCTGTTAGATACAGGTCGTCGTGCCAGGCAGTGATGCCCGAATCAATCACCGCCACACCAATCCCTTTCCCGGTGAGGTCGAGCGCCTGACGCACCAGCGTCGCCGCAATCGCCGCGCCGGTCCGCTCGAGCGTTGGAAACACGGGGTGGTCGACTCTGACCCACGCCACCTGCGGATTGCGCGCAACGTCAGCCAGCACCTGGTTGTCGAGTTCGGCCACCTGCGCGCCGATTGAGGCGAGCTGCCGTCCCGCCACACCGCCGTTGCCGGTGATGACGCGCGGGTCAGGGTTGCCGCGGAACTGGACGATCACCCGCGACCTTCCAGCAATCTGGCGCGACCGCGCCTGCAGGACGGGAGCGAGTTTGCCCGTGTCGACCGTCTGCCCCTGCGTCGTCGCGGGCTGCAGGGCACCGAGCGCGGCGATGAGGAGCAATGCCCGGCGCACGCGTAAGGCGAAAGTCGTGGTTCTCATACGGATCATACGGAGAAGAGTAGCGTTTCCTGGGCAAAAGCATTGCCGAGTCTGCTCCCTCCCGGGTGTTCGCGCGCGTAAGCTTAAGAACATATGGGACTTACCGCGTCGGTTGCTCTATCCAACCGCTTGGCCGGCGTGCAGTTTCGCATAGAGAGTGTGCAGAAATTGCACAGAACCTGACGACGAAAGACGGCAGAAATTGCTGTCTCCTTAGGGCAGATGCGGTTCTGACACAGTGTGCCAATTCAGCACACGCCACAACGCGCCAAAATTCGTGGAAACTCTAAAGAGACCCTAGCGCAATGTGCCGGTTCGGGACACCTTGGCGCCCTGCTCGAGACCGTATTCGAGGATCTTCCGATAGAGGGTGCCGCGGCTGATCTCGAGCGTTCGCGCCGCTTCCTTCTTGTTCCAGGCTGCGGCTTCAAGGGCACGCACGATGTGGGCGCGCTCGGCTTCCCGCAGGGTAGGCAGGCGCGGCGGCACGGAAGAGGCCGGCGTTGCGCGCGCGTGCAGAAACTCGATATCGCTATCGCGGATCACGCGGCCCGGAGCGGACAGCGCCGCGCGGGAGACGGTGCTTTCCAGCTCGCGGATGTTACCGGGCCACGGATAGGTCTGGAGCTGCGCAATGGCTTCCGCCGAGAACGTCTTGGCGTCGAGGGGTAACCCGTTGGTGGCGCAGTACCGCGCGAGGAACCGCGACGCGAGCACGGGAATGTCGACGGGACGTTCGCGCAACGAGGGCAACCGGATCGCAAACGCGTTGACCCGATAGTACAGGTCCTCGCGGAAGCGGCCGTCGCGGACGAACAGATCGAGCGGCCGGTTGGTGGCCGAGATCAGCCGGAAACCGACGTGCACCGCCTTCTGGCCGCCAAGGCGCTCGAAACGCCGATCTTCAAGCGCGCGCAACAGCTTGGCCTGCGCCACGATGGAGAGGTCGCCGATCTCATCGAGAAGCAGGGTGCCGTGATCGGCCAGCTCGAGCCGCCCCGGCTTGCGGTCGTGCGCCCCGGTAAACGCGCCCTTTTCGTAACCGAAGAGTTCAGATTCGAACAGCGTGTCGGGCAGCGCCGCGCAGTTCACTGCCTGGAATTTCTCCTTACCGCGGCGGCTCAACTCGTGGATCATCCGCGCCACGACCTCCTTGCCCGATCCCGTCGGCCCGAGAATCAGCACCGAGATGTCCGACTTCGCCGCCGTCCGGATCCATTCGAAGACGATCAGCATCTTCTCATCGCGGCCGATCATCTCGCGGAAGCGTTGGACAGACGGCGCCTGGTCCTCGGTGCTGATCGCCGCGCGCCGCTCAAGGAATTCGTCTAGAAGCTGCGCGGCGGTTTGCCGTTCCGGCCGCTGCGCGACGTATCGGGGCGGCGGTCCAGGCAGGTAGCGGGCGACGCCGAACTCGACCAGCTCGTTGAGGCAGTTGTCGATGTCGAGGCGCATGCGGCCAAACGTCGACATCAGCGAATCGACGTCGAAAGCCTCGTCAGGGCGGGCACTGAGAAACCGGAGCAGCCCGGCGCGCAGGGGCGACTGAACCAAGTTTCGGAAACGGGATTCCTCGTCCGTCTGAGAGTCCGGGCGGACAGCTGCGGCGCGGCGCGAGGCACTAGTCAATTCGTCCACGGAAGTTTGCCGGTGTATCGGCCGCGAGCCTCCGAAGCGACAGCGTCGCCGGGTTAGGTCAAGGTAAGCTAGCGGCGTGCCCCACCGTGTTCCTGGCGCGCCGCACGAAGGGCGCGCCGACTACCTGTCCGGCCGACCCATCCGTTACTACCGTCCCCGTGGCGGCGCCGATGTGCGACGACTGATTGAGGAGGGCTTTCAGGCCTTCAACGCCGCACGCCTGGGCGAAGCGTGCCGGATTTTCACCGACAAGATGCTGTTGCCCGAGCACGACACCACCATCGGGCTGACGGTCGCGGGTGCGTTGACCCCGGCGGGATTGGGCGGTTGTATCGTGGAACTGATGAAGCGCGGACTGGTCGATTTCGTGATCAGCACCGGCGCGAACCTGTACCACGATTTGCACTACGCGCTGAACCTCACGCTGCATCGTGGCTCGCCGTTCGTCAATGACGTCGAACTGTACGAGGAGGGCGTCATCCGGATTTACGACGTCTTGTTCCCTGCAACGGTACTGCTCGAAACGGATGCGTATGTCCGCGAGTTCCTCGTCCGCTGGGGCGTCAACACCCCGGTGTCGACCGCCGAGCTGCATTACGCCCTCGGACGGGACTTGCTCGAGCGGCAGCCCGGATGCCAGGAGTATTCCGTCGTCGCCGCCGCCGCGGCGTTCGGTGTGCCGATCTACACTTCGTCGCCCGGAGACAGCTCGATCGGCATGAACATCGCTTTCCACGAGCTAATGAACGAGAGCGGGCTGATGATCGATCCGAACAGGGACGTGAACGAAGTGTGTGCGTTCATCCTTGCCGGTAAGAAGAACGGATGCGTGATCCTGGGCGGAGGGTCGCCGAAGAACTTCTATCTCCAAGGGCAGCCAACCTTGTGGGAGGTGTACGGCATTCCGAAGGGGGGCAACGACTACTTCATCCAGATCACCACCGATTCAGAGGTGTGGGGCGGCCTGTCAGGAGCCACGCCGGCGGAGGCGGTGAGCTGGGGTAAAGTTAACCCAGGGGTCCTGCCGGACACGGTGGTTGCTTATTGTGACTCGACGATTGCATTCCCGCTCTTCTGCGAGTACGTCGTGGGCTCCGACCACGGGCACCGCCCGCGCAAGGAGCTGGTGCACAAGCGCGACGAGCTTGTGGCGACGCTGAAGCGCGAGGCTGGCGCCGCCACGCGCAAACGCCCCGCCCCGCAGGACCCAGCCAACACGATGCTGGATCGGGAGCGGCATCGCTGATGGGCACGCTCGCGTCGGAGCTGGGCGCGCACGCCCAGCGGATTGCCGGCCAGCCGCGTATGTACGTCGACGCGAATGTGCCAGCCGGATTGGTCGCGTTCATGCGGACGCAGTTGCGCTGGGACGTGCTGTTCGTCATCGAGCACGATGGCCTCCGCCGCGCGCGTGACGGAGATCATTACCGCTTCGCGCGCGAACTGCGCCGGACGCTCATCACGCTGGATCGCGACTATCTCGACGATCGCAAGTTCCCGCCGGCCGAAAGCGGCGGCGTGCTGGTCCTGACCGCACCGGAGGAGCAGGGGTACATGGCGTTGTTGACTCGCCTCGATGCAGGGCTGTTCCGGCAGGTGCCGCTGCCGCTGAATAGACGTAAGCTCCACGTTCACGGCGACTGGCCTGGCGGCGAAGCAAGCCAGTCATAATCGCCGCGATGGTCGTCCTTGCCGGCGGCGATCTCGTCCTGCCGAACCGCATCGCGTCCGGCGCGTCGCTGGTAATCGAGGGCGCGCGGATCGTCGCGATCGAGCCGAAGGCCCGTATCGATTCCCCGGGCGCCACCGTCGTGGAGACACCCGAGTGCTACATCGTTCCAGGGTTTGTCGACGTCCACGTGCACGGCGTCGATGGGCGCGACACCCTCGACGAGGATGACCCGCTGACGCAAATCGCGTCGCGGCTGCCTCGTTACGGGGTGACGGCGTTCTGTCCAACCACTGTCGCCTGCGCGCCGGGCGCGCTGACGCACGTGCTCACGCAGGTCGGGAAGGCGCGCGCCGAACGCCCGGTAAACAGCGCGCGCGTCCTACCGGCACACCTCGAGAGCAATTTCATCAATCCTGAGTACCGCGGCGCGCAGCCCGCCGAGTGCCTGCGCCTGCCGTTGGATTCGGCCGACCGCAGGGCGGGCCTTCCGCCTTCGCGTGAAGCTTCGGCGGACCACCGCAGCCTGGGCGGAGTCGGTTACGGCCCGCCGATCCGCGAAGGCGACTTCTCGGCCCGCGACATCCTCGATGTGATTGCCGCCGCGCGCCCCGATATCGGCATTGTGACGCTCGCTCCGGAACTCCCAGGGGGCGTTGAGCTGGTTCGAGCGCTGGTCTCAGCAGGCCATCACGTGTCACTGGGTCATTCGGGCGCGAGCGTGGACGAGGCGATGGCCGCTATTGACGCCGGCGCGCGGCACGCGACGCATCTGTTCAACCGTATGGCGCCAATCACCCACCGCGCTCCCGGGGTGGCGGGCGCCGTGCTGGCGCGCAACGAAGTAGCCGCCGAGCTGATTTGCGACGGCTATCACGTGCATCCCGCCATGAGCCGGATCGCCATCGCGTCGAAGGGCGTCGGGCGCTTGATGGCCATCACCGACGGCACCGCAGGTTCCGGCCTGGCCGTCGGTTCGAGCGCGCGCCTTGGGGGGCGCCGAATCCACGTGACCGAGCATGCGGCGGTCCTGGACGATGGGACGCTGGCGGGGAGTACGCTGACGATGGATCGCGCGTTTCGAACGATCGTGACCGCGTTCGGATTCTCGGTCACCGAGGCCGCGACGTTGTGTTCGACGACGCCAGCGCGCGAGCTCGGACTGACCGGCTTCGGCGTGCTCGTCGAAGGTGCATTCGCCGATGTCGTTGTCCTGGATCGCAGTTTCCGCGTCGTCCGCACGTTCATCGACGGGCGGGAAGTCTATCGAAGCGGCGCTGCCGCGTAGCTCGTCCTGTCATCCACGCCGGCGGCGATGAAGGCATCGCGCCGCTCGCGGCACTTGCTGCATCGCCCGCAGTGGCGGCCGTCCTGCGGATTCATGCACGAGAGCGTCAGCTCCAGCGGCACGCCGAGCTCGACGCCCAACCGGATGACATCGCTCTTTTCCATGGAGGCAAACGGCGCGTCCACGACGATCGTGTGCGCCAGCCCCAGCGACAGCGCGCGGGCCATCGTCTCGAAAAACCGCGGCGTGGCGTCGGGAAACGGATTGCCGGCGAGCGGTCCGAGCGCGATGCGGCCGATGCCGTGCTGCGAGCAGTAAATGGCCGCCTTGCTGAGGAGCACGACGTTGCGTCCCGCCAGGTAGACGTTCTCGTCGGGCGTGTCGAACGCCGGCGGGGCTCCTCGCAGCGCCCAGTGCGTGGAGGGATACAGATCCTCCACCGTGAATGAGAGACGCGCGAGGGGCGTGACGTTGTGGCCAAACGGCGCGGTCGCGAGCAATCGGTCAAGCGCGGCGAGCTCGCCGCGTTCCCATGCGAGACCTGTGCTGATATAGATCGGGTGCACCTCCTCCGACCGTGCTTCCGCCGCCGCGAGCACCGCGCTGTCAAGACCGGCCGAAAGAAGCACCGCGGTGGGCGTCATTTCGCTAAGATTACTGGCTATGTACTCGGTCACCAAACGGATCGACTTCTGTTACGGCCATCGGCTGCTCGATTACGACGGCGTCTGCAAACATCCGCACGGCCACAACGCTGTCGCCGAAATCGAGGTGCGCACCGAAGCGCTGGACCGGCGCAACATGGTCGTCGATTTCGGCGACATCAAGCGCCTGGTCAAGGCATGGATCGATCGCGAGCTCGATCATCGTATGATCCTGCGCCACGACGATCCGCTGGTGAAGGTGCTTCAGGCGCTGGGGGAGCCGGTCTACCTGCTCGACAGCAATCCGACGGTCGAGCGCATCGCGCGCCTGGTGTTCGACGTCTCCCGCGGGCAGGGCCTTCCCGTCGCCCGTGTGACTGTCTGGGAGACGCCTTCGTCATGGGCCACGTACGCCGGCTGATCGTGTTCGATCTCGACGGCACGCTAGTCGATTCCCGGCGTGACCTCGCCGAATCCGCCAATCAACTCAGCTGGTCGTGGGCGATTCGACAATCGATCATCAAACCGCGCGCCGGGCGTCCAGTCGATGCTGCCTGGTAGCGTACGGCTTTGGATACGCGACGTTTCCCGCCGAGCAGTTGACCGGCGAGGAATGGATCGCGGCCGATCCCCAGGAACTGGCCGCGATCATCGAACGCTTCACGGCTGCTGCGGGATGAACGGCAGCTCGTACGAGACGTAACCAAACAGACCAACGGTCGAGCCGCCGTCTGATACCGCGACCGGAATTGCGAAGCCGACGATCGTTTGCGGCAGGCCCGCGCCCCATCCCGTCCGGAATCCGGGCGATACCGTGAAGACGGTCTCGCGGCGTGTCGCATCCCCCTCGACGAGCTGCTCCCACTCAACGACCGATTCGAGCATCAGGTTGAGCGTCGGGCGGAGGCGCCAAATCCCGCTCAGCGCCACGTGCGGTGTGAAGAGATGGTGGTCGCGCGCGCGGCCTTCCGCAGCAGGCGTGTGTGTGAACCCCGCGTTCCAGTGCACGTAGGTGTCGTTGAGCTGCTTGCTGAACGGCAAGTTGACCTGCCATCCCGGTCCGCCGCTGCCGAAGGTCTTCGACGCGTCCCCCGTCGCGAGGATGAGCGATAGCCGCGGAGAAAAGGCCGGCGCCGATGCGCTTTCCGTTGTGGCCTGCCACCGGTAGTTGATCATCAGGTCCCCGATGCCCCGTTCGCCGTCCGCGCCTAGGGCCGCAACCGTGTACGAGAACTGGTGCGCCTGCGTGAAGACGGGCCACTCCTGCGTGAACGCTGCTTCCCAGGCATCGCCTTCCCCGAGGCGCACTCCGAAAATGTTCTGGAAGGTGCCGGGCTCCTGGTTGAACGCCTCTTCGACGAGAAAGGAGTTGTCCAGGATTTCAAATGGCTTGGCCTGCGGCTGGGTCTGTGGCTGGGTCTGTGAAAACGCGGACGTCGCGAGCGCCAGGACAATCATCGCAGCGGCCGTGACGTGCACGAGCACTTTCGAGGCGGCCCGGGAACCGATCGTAATCCGCTGATCCTCCTTGCCGCGCACGCGCACGCTGTCGGATACGGCGTCCCGGTCCTCAACCTCGATCGACTCGCCCGGTTTCAGATTGTGGTTCTCGATGAAGCGCAGAAAACTCTTGTCCTGATCGATAACCCGCGTGATGGTGACCTGCGTGTGCAGCGGGCAGGTGAGCAGGGTTTGAGCGGGTTGCGGCTTGACGATGCCTTCCGGGTCCGGGATCGGGTCGCCGTGGGGATCGACCTCTGGCCGGCCGAGCATCTCGTCCATGCGGTCTATCAGGAGATCGGACACGACGTGCTCGAGCTGCTCCGCCTCGTCGTGGACTTCATCCCACCGGTAGCCCATGACCCGGACGAGGAACAACTCGACCACGCGGTGACGCCGCACGACCAGCGCCGCGAGCTTCTCACCGGCCAAAGTGAGCGCGACGCCCGTATAGGGCTCGTATTCGACGAGACCCGACTCCGAGAGGGTTTTGACCATCGTCGTTGCCGTGCCGGGAGCAACCCCAAGCGCCGCCGCCAGGTGGCCCATCGGCAGAAGTCGATTCGGAGGGCTCAAGGCGCCCACCCCCAGGTAAATGGCCTTCAGGTAGTTCTCAACGGTGCTGGACGGCAGCATTCCCGCGTAGTGTATCTGACTTTGACTGGCAGCGATTTGACTTTCTACTAATCCGTGAAGTATTTTTGACTAGTCAAAATGTGGCAGCTCACTAGACGGTCGTGGCTTCGTGCCACCGGTTTCGCGTCATTGGCGGGCGGTCTCGTTCGCGGTGCGCGGCTGGCGGGCCAGGGGAAAAGTCTTGCGCACCACCCGCCGCACAACGCTCACGTCATGGGCACTGTTGGCCGCACCGCGCCTGGCGGTTTCAATCCATCGACATTCCTGAGAACGTGGAACTTCGGTGAGTTGCCGCCGATGGAACGCGCGAAGGTTTATCGCGAGACGCCGCGCCCGGACGGCACCATGCTTCGCGAGTACCAAATCTTCGCCGCCGACCGTGAAATCGAGATCGCGCCGGGAATGTTTTTTCCCGCGTGGACCTACAACGGCCAGGTGCCGGGGCCGACGATTCGTGCCACCGAAGGCGATCGCATCCGCATCACATTCCGCAACCTCGGCACCCACCCGCACTCGATGCACTTCCACAACTGGCATCCGCCCGCGATGGACGGTGCGCTCGCGGGGCAGGAAGTGGAGCCAGGGCAGACGTTCATCTATGAGTTCGACGCGGACCCGTTCGGCCTGCACCACTATCACTGCCACACGGTGCCGCTGAAGCGGCACATTCACAAGGGCCTGTACGGCGCCTTCATCATCGACCCGCGGGCGTCGAGCGGCAGCCGCCGTCCGGCCGACGAGCTCGTCATGGTCATGAACGCGTTCGATACAACATTCGACGCCGAAAACGAAGTGTACGCGGTGAACACGGTGGCCAACGCGTACGTACACGAGCCGATTCGCGTAACCGTGGGCCGGCTGGTCCGCATTTACCTCGTCAACTTCACGGAGTTCGATCCGATAAACAGCCTGCACCTGCACGCGATGTTTTTTGACGTGTATCGCACCGGCACCTCGCTCGCCTCCAGTGAGCGGACTGACACGATCATGCTCTGTCAGGCGGAACGCGCCATCCTGGAAACGACGTTCCGGTACCCGGGCGACTTCATGTTTCATGCGCACCAGACCGAGTTCGCCGAACTGGGATGGGTGGGCCTGTTCCGCGCGGAGGCACCGCTCACGTGACGCGCCGGCTGCTCCTCGCCCTGCTGCCGCTGGCGCTCCTCGCGGCGTTGGTGACCGTCATCATTCGGTCTGGACCGGCAGAATCGGTTCGCGGCGAAGACTATCCGCCCGTGGAGCGTCTCACGTTCCAGCGCGTCACCCTGGAGCCGGGCTTCATCGTCGTGAATGTCCTCAACGATGGACCGGACGCGGTCTCAATCGCGCAGGTGCAGGTAGACGAGGCGTACTGGACATTCACGGCCGATAACGGTGTCGACCTGGGGCATCTGGGTCGGACGACGTTGCGCATTCCGTATCCGTGGGTCGGTGGAGAAGCGCACCTGGTCAAGGTGCTGTCGTCCACGGGCACCGCGTTCGAGCGTGAGATTCCGGTCGCGGTCGAAACGCCGACACCGAACGCGCGCTTCTTCGGAGTCTTCACGCTCATCGGACTGTATGTCGGGGTGATCCCCGTCATCATCGGGCTACTGTGGTTCCCGTTCCTTCAGCGCCTGTCGGTGAGAGGGATGGACTTTCTCCTGGCATTGACGGTCGGATTGCTCGCGTTCCTGCTCGTTGATGGGGCCAACGAGGGGTTCGAGTCCGCGGAGTTGCTGCCCGAGTCGTTTCAGGGCGTCGTGCTGTTTGCACTAGCCGCGGGGGGTGCGTATCTGCTGCTCGAAGGCATCGGCGCGTGGCTGCGGTCCAGACGGCGGACGGCCGGGGAAGGGCAGGCCGGCTGGGTGCTGGCGGTCCTCGTCGCTGTCGGGATCGGCCTCCACAATTTCGGCGAGGGCCTGGCGATCGGATCCGCCTTTTCACTGGGTGAAGCCGCGCTCGGCACCCTCCTCATCGTCGGTTTCACGCTGCACAACACCACCGAGGGGTTGGCGATCGTCGCGCCGCTGGCCCGGGAACAGCAGCGCGTATCGGTGGCCGACCTGGCGAAGCTCGGGTTGATAGGCGGCGTGCCGACAATTGCGGGCGCATGGCTTGGCGGCTTCGTGTACTCGCCGGTCTGGTCGGTGCTCTTTCTGGCGATCGGCGTCGGCGCGATCGCGCAGGTCATCGGGCAGATCGTGCGTCACATGGCCCGCGAGGGCTCGGTGGCGCGGATGCTCGCCACCGGTCCGGTACTCGCCGGCCTTTTTGCGGGGTTTGCCGTGATGTACGTCACGGGGATGCTGGTTGGATGAGCATATTGGGACGAGAAATGTCGACGAAGGCGCTCGCGGGTCTGGCGGCGCTGATGCTGCTTGTCGCTCTACTGCCCGCGCTGAGCAGCACGCCGGCGCGCGAGATTCCCCTGGTCGCCAGAGGCATGGCGTTCTACCTCGACAGCGATCCGAGCAGACCAAA
>JACPPO010000112.1 GCA_016190945.1 Acidobacteriota bacterium
GATGCCGCGAGGCTGCACCACTTGTGAGCTTCCACATAGTCCTGCGGTACGCCTTCACCTTTGGAATGCATGACGCCGAGGTTGAATTGCGCGTCGGCGTCACCCTGGTCCGCGGCCTTGCGAAACCACGCCACGGCTTGGGTGAAGTCCTGCGGCACGCCCTGCCCGGTGGCATACCTGAAGCCGAGGTTGTATTGCGCACCGGCATGACCCTGATCCGCGGCCTTGCGATACCAGATCACGGCTTGGGTGACGTCCTGCGGCACGCCACTCCCGGTGGAGTAACTGGCGCCGAGCTTGAATTGCGCGTCGGCGTCGCCCTGGTCCGCTTTCTGTCGAGTCTCCGCGAGCGGCGTCTGCGAAGATGTCGCGCCCTGGGTGAGCACTCCCACCGCCTGGAAGGCCAAGGCAAGAACGCCGAGCGACCGCACTACAAAGTGTCGTTGCGTCATCAGGGTCCTCTTGCTGCGCCCGCAGCCTGACACACTATCTATTACACAACCGGATGACCACAAGCGGAAACCGTCGGACGATCCAGCACCCCCGCCCGCGCCGCCAAGGGCTCATCCGGCGTAGGATCTCCATGTGTCCGAGGCGAGCCTGCGCACACGGGTCTTCCATCCAACGGACTTTTCGCCGGCCAGCGAGGTGGCGTTCACTCACGCCCTGAAGCTGGCGCTCGCGAGCCGCGGGTCTCTGACGATCTTCCACCTCGCGCGCGAGGCCGCGGCGGAAGACGACGTCCGGGAGTTTCCCCGGGTACGGGAGACGCTCACGCAGTGGGGTCTTGTCCCGCCCCACAGCCCGCGTGAAGCTGTGGGTGCCCTTGGGTTGCGCGTACGCAAGGTTGAAGTTGGGGGCAACGATCCGACCGACGTCATTCTGAACTATCTCGACGGCCATCCTGCCGATCTGATCGTGCTCGCCACGCATCAGCGCAGTGGCGTCGCCCGGTGGCTGTACCGGGAGGTGGCGGCTCCGCTCGTCCGCCGGTCGGCCGTGGCCGCGCTGTTGGTGCCCCCCGGTGTGGACGGCTTCGTTGACTTCGGCACGGGCGATGTGCGCCTGCGGCGGATCCTGTTGCCGATCGATCAGCACCCACATCCGCGTCAAACCCTCGCGACGCTGCCAGCGATCGTCGGGGCGTTCCACGGGGGGCCGGTGACGGCGGAGCTGCTGCACGTGGGTACCGCCGCGACGATGCCGCGCGTCCACCTGCCCCAGGTAGAGGGCTGGACCTGGGCCACGCAGATGATGGAGGGGGACGTCGTCGAGGGGATTCTCCGGACGGCGGCGGCGGGACCGGCGGACCTGCTGGTCCTGACCACGCAGGGGCGGCGAGGGTTTCTCGACGCGTTGCGCGGCAGCACCACGGAACGCGTCGTCCGAGGTGCCCGCTGTCCAGTGCTTGCCGTGCCGACCCTCGGGCCAGCAAACGCCCACGACGGAACGACGCTCGAGCCGACATTCCCCGCCGCTTGAAGCTCCAAGGCGCACTGTGTGTAATACGGGCGTGGAGCGACCGCTTTAAGGCAGGTTGCGAGTTCCGGCTCTGTGAGATAGTATCCACCATCCACGTCAGTCAGGACGAACGAGGGACGCATCATGATCATGATTCAACGGCTGCTCATAGGGGCGGTTGCAACCCTGGGGATGGTAGTTCCCGCGGCGGGTCAGACCTGGACGATCGACTCCAACCACTCAGCCGCGTCGTTCGCCGTGCGTCACATGTCGGTGAGCATCATCCGCGGCGAGTTCCAGACGATGACCGGCACGGTTGAGTTCGACGGCGAAGACATCACCAAAGCGCTCGTCAGCGTGGAGATTGATGCCGCCTCGGTCAACACACGCGTTCCCAGGCGCGACGCGCACCTCAGGACCGCGGATTTCTTCGATGTTGCCAAGTTCCCCAAGATCACGTTCACGTCAAAGCGCATCGAGCCGGCGGGTCCCGGCCGGTTCCGAATGACCGGCGATCTGACCATGCACGGCGTGACGAAGGAAGTCGTCTTGACCGGTGAAGGCCCGTCGAAGCCGTTCCTCGATCCCAAGGGGACCCTGTTTTCGGGGGCGACAGCCACCGGGACCATCAATCGCAGGGACTTCGGGATGAATTACGGCGCAATCTTCGACGGCGCCGTCGAAATAGCCGACCAGATTCAGCTCACGCTGGACGCCGAACTGCGCCGGAAGGTGTCCCCGTAAGCTTTTCCTTCGGGAATCTTTGGCTCCCCCAGCCTGTTGTTGGGGCTTTAGGCTCATCGCGGATCTCGGGTAGCGCCTCGCATCCGTGAGGCACCCGGCGCCGTTACGGCCTCGGTAAGCTATTACGACACAAGTAATACCGTTGACTCTTCAACCTCGATGTTCGCAATGACTTAGCGAAGGCATCCGCCTTGCACCGTCTCGATCGCCCCGTCTGAAAGGAAGGCTATCGTGCGGTCCAGCCCACAGCTTCGCGGAACCTTGGCGCTCGTCTGCGCTGCCGCGATGCTCAATTGCGGGGGCGATGGCTCGTATGAGTCGCCTTCTTCGCCGACCTCGCTCGCTGGTCCAGGGTCAGGTCTGAGCGTCCGCCCGATGGACGACGAGTATCCCGAGTATCCGATGCCTGAGCCGGGGCCGGCTCCGATGCCCGACCCAGGGCCGACGCCTGACCCTGAGCCGGCCCCAGCGCCTGCCCCGGCGCCGGTTCCGAGCGCCGTCACCATCAGCATCGTCGGCTCTTTTGGAGCGGGCGCTTTTGCCCCGAATCCCCTTCAAGCGTCGGTCGGCGACATGATCGTCTGGACCAACAGCGACACAACGCTGCACGACGTTGTACTGGACGACGGCACCCCCATCGGTAACATCGCGCCGGGCAGGTCGAGCGTCCCGATGGCATTGACAACGGCGACGACCACCTACCACTGCACGATTCATCCATCGATGGTCGGGAGCATCAACGCCCCGTCGGCTCCCGCGCCGCCGCCGCCTGTCTACGAGCCGCCGCCCAACGAACCGCCGGACGACCCCTACGACGGCTATAGCCACAACCCGACGGTGTCTCGGTAGCGGTGTGGCGGCAGCCTGGCCGCTAGCCTGACCAACGATCGTCGAGGAATCGGGCTGAAAGCCTATTCTCCGCGCGTTGCCGTATTGGCCACGGACATCGGCAACCGGCGCGTTTACAATCAAGGGCTGATAGTCTCTTCTGCAGTAACCATATGGCCCGATTTTCCGTACAACATGGCCGGTGGTCGCTGGCGGCGCTTGCGGGCGTCTGGGTCGTTACTGCGGTGGTGCTTGGCGGAAACCCGGAGCCTGCCGCAAATCGGAATGGCGCCGCCGCCCCGTCCGGTGGGCCGAACGCCGATGCGCCGCCGGCATGGAGCGCCGAGTCTGTCGACAAGGCTGCGCGGACTCTGCCGCGCCTTTACAGCCTGCTCATCAGCCGTCGCGGCGAACTGATTTTCGAGCGGTATTACGGCGGCGCGCGGCGCGACCGGCCGGCCAACATCAAGTCGGCCTCAAAGAGCGTCATCTCGGCCCTCATCGGCATCGCCGTTGACCGCGGCCTGGTTCCGGGCGTCAAGGCGCCTATCGTCACCTATTTTCCCGAGCTCGGGCGCGACCCTGACGCGCGCAAGCGCGAGATCACCGTCGAGCACCTGCTGACGATGAGGCCAGGGCTGGAGGGGACAAGCAACCGCAACTACGGCGCCTGGGTGACGAGCCGCCACTGGGTGCGGCACGCGCTGGCCCGCCCGATGTTCGCCGCGCCCGGCGAGGAGATGGAGTACAGCACCGGCAACACGCATCTGCTCTCCGCGATTCTCACGAAGGCGACGGGCAAGAGCACGCTGCGGTTCGCGAACGAGGTCCTGGCGAAGCCGCTCGGCTTTACGCTCGCGCCGTGGCCGCGCGATCCGCAGGGCATCTACTTCGGCGGCAACGACATGCTGATGACGCCGCGGCAGATGCTGGCCTTCGGCGAGCTCTATCTGAACGAGGGCCGCCTCAATGGCCAACAGGTCGTCTCCGAGCGCTGGGTGCGGCAGTCGTGCGAGGGGCGCGCGCGCGACCGCCGGCCAGGCAACCCAGCCTTCGACCCGAACGGTGGTGTCGATCCGATGCGCGATCGCCGCTACGGATACCTCTGGTGGGTCCACGAGATCGGCGACTACGAGACGTGCTTTGCGTGGGGCTACGGCGGGCAGTACGTCTTCATCCTGCCTGAATTGGATCTCGTGCTGGTCACCACCTCGTCGCCGGACGTGAGCGACGAGCGCCGCGGTCACCGGCGGGTCGTGTTCGACATTCTCGAGCGTCTCGTGGTGGCGCCGGTGGCGGGTGAACGCCTCTCCGCGCGGCGCGTCTCTGAGGAACCAGCGACCGATTAGGACACGCCGCGTCAACAGCGGCGAACCCGTCAATCCCCGTCCCAGCGCCTTCACCACCCCTGCGATGAACGGAAGCGTTACTCGCCTGCCATGACTTTCTGATAAACAGTTGGCAGACGTCCGTTCGGATCATATTTTTGCTTCAGAGCCCGATACAGGTCCCCATTGAAGCGCTTCTGGAATTCGCATTCATCTATGAATGTCGACGAATACAGCATCTTGAGGCCACCGAGGCCGAAGCACTTGTTGTCCAGCAGTCGCGTGGCATCAAAGCGTTCAGTTCCGGCTTGAGAGCGCATCCAGCAGTAACAGCCCAAGTTGAAGTACAGACTGCCCGCAGCAACGGGGTACAGTGTTGGCGATTGTCTTGGGCGGATCGGTACGCATGCCCATGGCTTTCCTCGCAGATCAATCTTGTTGAGCGCGAATTCCACAAACTCCAACGCACGATCCCATGGCACTTGCCAGTCTTGGATCAGCGGTTCGTAGACTGACGGTTCTGACTGCCAGAGGAAATTGCGCGCTCTAATCAAACCAGCTTTCCACCGGCTGTATCGCTTGTAGAAACTTGAGTGACGGACTGAACGAGGCGCCAGCAATCTGAACACGGTATACATTCCGCCTGTCGGCACATTCCAAAACCAATCCGGATCGTAGCGAAACACATAATCTTCCGTTCGTAGACCGATCTCACCGATATCGCGAAGTTGCTTGTAATACGGAGTGAGACCATGGATGTTTCCAACGGGGTGTACGGCGTCCTCAAAATGGCCGCGGATCGCATAGAGTTCGTCGGTGTCGTATACGAGGCCTTCAACGAAATCGTTCGACGGGTCTTCCGTGTCATATCTCAAAGCATCGATATAGGAATGAAGGTTGGTAAACCGCCGCACGGTTACTCGAACATATGGCCGCGCCGTTACTAGCTGAAGCTTGGCGCGAAGTACGTAACCGAGCGTCCCGTACGAGTTTGGCAATCCCTTGAAAAGGTCTTTGAATTCGTTGGTTGACGTGCACGTGATGACGTCACCGTCGGCAAGGAGCACGTCAGCTTCATGTAATCCGTCGTGAACGAAACCATACCTGAAGCAAGAGGATTCGATGCCGATACCAACTATCGCGCCGCCCGCCGTGATGTCTTTTAGCTCTGGGGTGATCGTCGGGAGCAGATCGTGCCGTAGAGTTGCTCGCGCAATATTTCCGTACGTGGCACCCCCCTCCACCTCAACTGTATTTTGCGACTCGTCGATTGCCAGAATGTGATTGAACTCCGCCATCGAGATGCGGGGCGAGCGGTTACGGTAACGTGTCTCGTACGGAAACAGGTGAGACGAAGTCCCTCGATAAAGTCTGAAGTCGCGATGTATCGCAGCTACGCGCTTTTGCAAGTCAAGCACGCGGCGTTTATATCTGCCCTCGTCACCCGCGGCAATGGCCAAGGAATTACACTCTCGATTGGTTACGCAATCAAACGTGCGCCGCTTCGCTGGATATGGCGAGACAGATCAATGACGCGGGGCGTGTGGAAGGCTGACGCGTCAGCGCGTCGCAAGCCATACGAGCGGATCGTCGCGTCCATCGGTCTTGTCGCGGTCGTAGAGGTACGCGCGGCTCCGGTAGGGCGGCGCGGTTTCGGACGGCGAGAAAACCACTTGGAACAGCTGCAGTGTGCCGGTGGCGAACGCCGCTTCAGATCCCGCCAGATACAGTTCCCAGGCGCGCCTGAACTCTTCGCCGTACCGGGCGCGCACCTGCTCCTGAATCGCCGAGAAGCGCCCGGCCCAGTGCGTCAGCGTGCGCGCGTAGTGCAGCCGGAGGTTCTCGACGTCCACGATCGACATCCGGGCCGGCCCGAGGACCTTCGTGGCAACTTCCGCCAGGGTGGGTGGATACGCGCCTGGGAAGATACGGCGACTTACCCACGCGTTCAGCGGCCGTGGGATATCGCGGCCGATGAAATGGAGCAGCCCCCGGCCGCGCGCGCGGCCGAGGGCGCGTGACAGGACCGCCGCAAGGCTGCCGAAGTGCTTCAGGCCGACGTGCTCGAGCATGCCGACCGAGACGAACGCGTCGTACTCGCCCACCACGTTCCGGTAATCGTCGTCGATGAACTCGACCCGCGAGGCGAGTCCTTCACGCGCCGCCCGCTGGCGGGCGTAGGCGATCTGCTCGCGCGACACGTTAAATGCCTTCACGCGCACGCCGTACGACTGCGCCATGTGCAGCGCGAGCGCCCCCCACCCGCAACCCGCTTCCACGACCGTCTCTCCGGGCTGCAGGCGGAGCTTGCGGCACACCAGGTCCAGCTTGGCGCGCTGGGCGGCCTCGAGCGACGCGTCAGGATGCTCGAAATACGCGCAGGTGTAGACGAGCTGTTCGTCGAGCCAGGATTGGTAGAAGTCATTGCCGAGGTCGTAGTGGTGGTGGACATTCCGGCGCGCCCTCGTCTGGTCGTTGGCCGCGGTCAACCGCGCCGTCACGCGCTCACGCCACGACGGCAGCAGGCTCAATCGCGAGATCGCCTCGACCACCGGCTCCAGCCCGCCTCGCACGTCGAGCCGTCCCGCTACGTACGCCTCGCCGAAGTACAGGTGCGGGTTGACGAGCAAGCCCAATAACGTCCGGGCGTCACGGACGACAAGCGTGCCAACGGGGGGTTCGGGGCCGGCGTACGTCGAGCCGCCGTCGGCGAGTTCGAGCCGCACGGCGGCAGGCGCGATCTTGCCCTGGAGGATCGTCGCAAGCCACCGATGCACCGCGCCGATGCGGGTGTTCAGACCCATGCCGAGGGACGATAGCGCGGCTGGCGCGCCGAGTCCAGCGCGGCTCACTGTCTTCGGGTCTAGCGTTCGTTCGCTTGAATATGGATCCCGCATTCAAGCTTCTGGCCCTGCCAGCGGCCCGAGCGCGGGTTGGACGGGTCGAGCGGCAGCGACGTGCATGGCTCGCAGCCGATGCTCGTGTAACCAAGCTCGTACAACGGCAGGAGGGGGATGCCGTGCTGTTTCGCGTACGCCCACACGTCTTTCGCGGTCCATCCAGCAAGCGGACTCACACGCTGGACCGTCTTGCCGCTCGGCAGGCGGAACGGTTCGACCTCCTGTAGGCCGGCGCGCGACGGAGACTGGTCCCTGCGCAGCGCGGTGAACCAGACGTCGTACCGTTCGAGCGCGGAGAACAGCGGCCCGACCTTGTGGCGCGCGCAGCAGGCCTCCGTGCTCTCCGCCTGCCAAAGCCCGACGCGCGGCTCAGGCGCACGCAGATTGATCAGGTTCAGGCCCCATCCCCGCGTGAGGTCGTCGCGGTACTTCAGGGTTTCCGCGAAATGATGGAACGTGTCAAGAAACAGGACGGGGATGTCGGGTCGCTCGCCGCGGAGCATATGCGTGAGCACCACGCACTCGGCCTGAAAGCTCGACGTGACGCAGGGAGCGTTCGCGCCGGTGAGCGCGTTCCTGATCACGTCCTGCGCGGCGGTCATGTGAGGATCTCCTCGAGCGCTTTCCGCACCGTCTCGATGGCGTCTGCGTCGGACGGGGCGTGCCGCGCCGCCAGCGCCAGCCGCTCGGCGGCGCTGACCGGAGCCTGCAGGCCTGAGGCGGCGCCTTGCCGGGCCGCGCTGACGATCATGCCCGCCCCCGCCGTGAAATGCGTCGACGGATCGATCAGGATAAAGCTGCCCGTCGTGCGGTTGGCCTCGTACCGGTCAAAGACGAGCGGCCGCGCGGTGGACACCGCGGACGTGCCAATCTGGTTCAGCAGGAGACCGTGGCTGACCTCAGCCGTCACGGTGCGCGTTGCGTGCTTCAAGAGGTACACCCGCGCCGGATCGAGCGGCCGCTCGTCCATCCAGACGACCTCCGCCTCGAAATGGTGGCCGACGATCGGCGGGTACTCGACCGTCTGGCCGCGGTCCCCGGGCCGCTGGCCCCTGGCAAGCACGTCGCCGCGGCTGATGTCGATCTCATCGTCGAGCGTAAGCGTCACGGACATCGGCGCAAACGCCATATCGAGATCCCCGTCGTAGGCGACGATCCGGCTGACGCGTGCGGCGCGGCCCGACGGCCACGTGACGACCGGATCGCCCACGCGGATGGCACCCGAGGCGACCTGGCCCGCGTACCCGCGGAACTGGTCGGTCGGCCTCAGGACCAGCTGCACCGGGAACCGGAACGGCAGGGATGTGAGATCGCGGCTGACGTTCACGGTTTCGAGATATTCGAGCAGGCTCGGCCCCTCGAACCACGGAGTCCGATCGCTCGGTGCGATGACGTTGTCGCCGTGCAGCGCGCTGAGCGGGATGGCATGGCACCGCGCGCCGCCCAGGATGCCCTCGAACTCTTCACGGATACCGTCGAACACGTCGCGGTCGAAGTTGACGAGGTCCATCTTGTTGATCGCCAGGACGAAATCGGAGATGCCGAGGAGCCGCGCGATCCGCGCGTGCCGTCGCGACTGGACCCTCACCCCCTGCCGCGCATCGACCAGCAGAATCGCCACATCCGCCGTCGACGCGCCCGTCGCCATGTTGCGCGTGTACTGCTCGTGCCCGGGCGTGTCGGCCAGGATGAACTTACGGCGTGCGGTCGCGAAGTACCGGTATGCCACATCGATCGTGATGCCCTGTTCGCGCTCCGCTTTCAGGCCGTCGGTAAAGAGCGAGAAATCGATGGGGCCGGCGGCGCGGTTCGTGGACGCCGTGCGAACCGAATGCACCTGGTCCTCGTACACGGACTGCGAATCGTGCAGCATCCGTCCAATCAGCGTGCTCTTTCCATCATCGACGCTGCCAGCGGTGCAGATGCGGAGAAGTCCCGACATCTACTGGAGCCTTCCTTCGAGGCTGGGGTCGGGTGGCTCGCTTGTCGCGACCCGCGGTGCCATCCTAAAAGTAACCTTCCCGCTTTTTCAGCTCCATCGAGCCATCCTGATCGTGGTCGATAATGCGGAGCTGCCGCTCCGAATGGCGCGTCGAGATCAGTTCCTGAATGATCTTTGGCACCGTGTCGGCGTCGGAGCGGATGGCCCCCGTGCAGGGCGAGCACCCGAGCGACCGCATCCGGCATTTCACGACCCGCGGTTTTTCTCCAGGCATTGTCACGACGAACGGCTGTTCCTGGACGATAAGCGAGTTACCGCGGACGATCACGTCGCGTTCCCTTGCGTAGTAGAGGGGTACGATCGGAATGCGCTCGACATGGATGTACTGCCAGACGTCGATCTCCGTCCAGTTGGACAGTGGGAAGACGCGGATGCTTTCGCCCGGCCTGAGCCGCGCGTTCAGAAGATTCCACAGCTCGGGCCGCTGGCGCTTGGGATCCCACTGACCGCTCGAGTCGCGAACGGAGAACACACGCTCCTTCGCGCGGGACCGTTCTTCATCGCGGCGCGCTCCGCCTATCGCGGCGTCGAAATCGCCGGCCTGCAGGGCATCCAGCAGCGCCTTGGTCTTGAGCAGGCCGCAGCAGCGCTGCGTGCCGACCATGAACGGCTGCGTGCCTTCGCTGATCGCTTCATCGTTGGTATGGACGATCAGGCGCGCCCCCACCGCCTCGGCCATCTCGTCGCGGAACCGAATCATCTCGCGGAACTTGTAGGTGGTGTCGACGTGGAGCAGGGGAAATGGAATCGGCCCCGGATAGAAGGCTTTCTGCGCGAGGCGCAGCATGACGGACGAATCCTTCCCGATCGAGTACAGCATCACCGGCCGCTCGAACTCGGCGACCACTTCGCGGAGGATGTGGATACTCTCGGCCTCCAGCGCGCGAAGGTGATCGAGGCGCGGCGTCACGTCGATATTCGGTTCCGATGGCAACGTGGCAATGGACATAGAAAAGAAAAAAGCCCGGGCTGGCTTTCCCGGGCTTTCGATCGCTTGCGTGTTGCAGGGTGATTTTATGCGTTACCCATGGACGCGGACCGAGAGCGCCGGGACCCGACAGGTCCCCATGCAACAACACGCGCACGGCCGGCCGCACATGGACAACACGGTCCTCACATTCTATGAACCTCCCCGCGGAAAGTCAACCATGCGTATCGCGCCATGGGTAGCGTTCGACCCTGGACGACCCCTGCAGCGGGCCTTGACAACGGCGTTGCCGGAGCAGTACAAACGACCCTTCGTGCGCGCCCTTTACCCCATCTGGTGTTGTCCCTGCTGTATCGCGCCGGCGGCGTGTCGCTGCGCGTGTATCAGGCCGACGACGGTGAGGTGAGAGCGGTTCGACAGCCCTCCTTCAACCGGTCGATCGGCTGACCCGGTTTTTCCAGGTTCAACTCACCTGCGTTCGTGCGCGTCGGGTCGCGGTGTCCGCGCGCAAGGAAAAGTGAATGGCACTCAGCAGAACTGTCAACGTGGCAGGGCACGTCGTGAGGACGTAAGGCACGCGAATGACCGACTCGCGCACGGTCGCGCTCGCCGTCATCACGCTGCTCGGGGCCATCGTCAACGGGGCGCTCGGGTACGGCTTCTCGTCGATCACCGTTCCGATAGCGCTGCTGTTTCTCGCGAACCGCGTCCTCAATCCGGCGCTCGTGCTGATCGAGGTCGTGCTGAACGCGTACGTCCTTTGGAACAACCGCGACGCGTTCTCCAACGTCTGGCGGCGCGTGATGCCGATGGTCGCCGGCCTGGTGCCCGGCATCGCGGTCGGCACGGCGATCCTCTCGCGGGTGAATCCTGGCTGGCTCCGGTTCGCCACCTTCGTCACGCTGCTTCCGCTGATTCTGTTGCAAGCGGCCGGCTACCGGCGGCCGATCCGGTCCGAACGATCGGTCAGCCTCGTATTCGGCGGCGGCCTTGGCGTGCTCTATTCGGTCACCACGATCTCAGGTCCGCCGCTGGCAATCATGCTGAACAACCAGGGGCTGGCGAAGAAAGACTTTCGTGCGGCGCTCGGGTTCGTCCGCTTGGCGGAATCCTCGATGACGGCGGTGGCCTACGCATACGTCGGCCTCTACAGCTCCACCAGCCTGGCGCTCATTCCGTGGATCGTGCCGAGCATCTTGATTGGCGTGCCGATCGGCGCCTTCATCATTCAGCGTGTACGACCGGAGACGTTCCGGCGCATCTGTATGAGCTTCGACGCTTGGGTGGTCGCCTTCGGGTTGTCACGGCTGCTGAAGGAGCTGAGGCTTGTCGAAAGTCACGCCGCCTATCTTGTGCTGGTTGGCGTCGGTATGCTCGACATCTGGCTGCTGTATCGCTTTTTTTCTGGATCGATCGCTACTGCTTCGAATCACAGGGACGGCACCATGGATGTCACGCATACGGCACCGTGATGGGCTGACCGCCGCCCTCATCGCCATGGATGAGATCCTCCGCGCCCACGTCGATGCCTCGCTCGACCAGATTGACGATCTGGTGCGACGCGGAGGCCAGATCAAGGTTGCCCTGGAGGTCGATGTCATCCGGGAGTGGCAGCGGGACTGCGCGGCCGCGATCAATCAACTGTCGGGCGGCAGCAAAGGCCACTGGCTCGCCCGGGCCTACAGCAGCGCATTTCTCGTGCGCGCGACCGATGGCGCAGTGGTCGTCGAGGCGACCCCGACGGAGATCGTCGATCGGATGCTCGACGTCCTCGCACGGGCCCGAGCGTCGCTGTCGGCGATCGACGGCCTCCCGACCCGTGCGGCGGCGCGGACCACGTGCGTGGCGGCGCGACGATTTCCGAACGCGACACGCGCGTGGTGAGGCAGGTCCTGCTCGTGGTGATGCGAGACCTGGATCCCGGCCGCTAGCATTTCCAACGAGCCACAGGGTCACAATCCTTCTCTGTGACTCGGTGTCTCTGTAGCCCGTGGATGTGAAGCGCCACGACTGGCCCCTACGCCGGTACGGTCGACTCGGCGGGAGCCGCCAATGCCCGTTTCGGCAGCGGCGTCACGCGAAGCCGCGGCGCCATCAGGCCCGCCGTCAGCGCGTTTCGCCGCCTGCGACGGTCAGTCTTGCGGCATCGTACGAATGCGTTTGCACCATCGTACGAATGCGCATCGGTTTCAGCACGACCAAGGCCATCACCGCTGCGACAATATTGAGGATCGCGGCCACATAAAACACGGCCTGCCAACTGCCGGTCGCATTGGTCAACATGTTGGCCAACGGGACCAACAAGGCCGCGGTGCCTTTCGCCGTGTACAGCATGCCGTAGTTCGTGGTCGCGAACTTGCGGCCGTAGATGTCGGTGCAGGTTGCCGGGAACAACGAATAAATCTCGCCCCAGGCAAAGAACACCAAACCAGACAGAATCACGAAGAACAACGGATTGCCCGCGAGCAAGAGCAGAGCATAAATGCCGACGCCTTCGACGAAGAAGGCGAAGAACATCGTGTTTTCGCGGCCGATGCGATCCGACACCCATCCGAAGAATGGCCGGCACAACCCGTTGAGCACCCGGTCGATCGTCAAGGCGAACGTGAGCGCCGGCAAGGTCAGTCCCAGGATCGTGACCGGAATGACATCGACCTTGAAGTCCGCGGCGATCGGTCCCAGCTGTGCGACCGCCATCAGGCCGCCGGATCCGACCATGACGAACATCGCATACATGACCCAGAATACTGGCGTCTTGAGAGCCTCGGCCGGACTGTAGTCGCGCCGCGTCTGCTGAACAGCCGGAGCCGCAGGCGAGGCGACCTCGCCCGCCTCCGGCGCGCGCAACAGCAACGCGATAAGCGCCACCACGATGCCCTGCCCGAGACCGAACCACAGAAACGCGGATTCATATCCGCTCGACCGGATCATGTTGGCGATCGGGATCACCGTCAGCGCCGAGCCGGCGCCGAAGCCCGCTGCCGTCAAACCGGCCGCCAGGCCACGCCGATCGGGAAACCATTTCAGCGCGTTGCCGACCGCGCCACCGTAGACCACGCCGGCTCCGATGCCTCCGATTGCAGCGCCGACATACAAAAGGAACAGCGTGTCGGCGACCGAGTTGATGACCCAAGCGATTGCGACCAGGACGCCGCTGCCGCTGATCATGACGCGCGGGCCGAACTTGTCGATCAGGTAGCCTTCGATCGGTACCAGCCAGGTCTCCGTCAGCACGAAAATCGTGAAGGCGACCTGAATCGCCGCTCGGCCCCAATGATATTTCTGGTCAATCGGACCGACGAACAACGTCCAACCGTATTGCAGGTTGGCGATCATCACCATGCAGATGATGCCGAAGATCAGTTGCCCCCAGCGTGTCCCTTCGGAGGCGGTGGAATGAGGTGTCGTTTCGCTACGTGTGGACATCTTCCACCCGTTCAACGTTCGAGGCGGGAAACGCGGAACTCTGGTTCGCTTCCGAGCGACGAGGTCCAGCCGTACTGCAGGTTCGCGATCGTTACCATCGCCGCGACTGACGCTACCAGCTGCACCCACCGGTTGGTCATAAGGCTCCTCTTGAAGGGGGTTATCCCGAAATATTGACTCGGCTTTCAGAGCTTGGCTGCGACAAAATACCCGATCGCACGCCAGAACGCCAGTCGATGTGCTGTTTGCCGCAGGCTGGGAATACATGACCTCTTGGGTACATGACCTGTTGGTAAGTGGACGAGCTGTCCGCTCCCGAGAGGAAATCCTGAGAGGAAATGTAGGGGGCGATCAGCGAGGTCGTCGCGCCTGGGGGAAGAAGCGGCCGCAAGCGTGGCGACCTCTCCGGCACGGGCCGCTCGCCGACAAGTGGTTTGTCGAGTACTCGCGCTGAAGATCGTTGCCTTATTGCGCGAGCGGCTTGGCGGTCATGACCGTCAGCTCCATGGGGTTGGAGCGATCGTTGACGACCGCTTCGATCAACACGAGAGTGCCCGAAGGAATATTGGGAGCGTCCGCGGCAGCCACTACAGCAAACTTGTTCTTGCCCGCGACAAAGAACCGCTTCTCGCCCTGTTCCTGGACACGGCCCCGGGCGCTAATCTGCACCTGGGCGATTGCCACCCCCAGCGGCTCCAGAACCTCACGCATGCCAGCCGGATGGAAGGTCGCACCAGGTTTGTGGGAAATCACGACCGTTTCGTTGCGCCTGCTGATAGCGACCTTGTCGACGCCCGCCAACCGTCTCAAGTTGATTTCGGCGACGGCGGCGCACGCGCCGCACGCGATTCCGGGGGTGCGCAGGGCCGTTTACTCGACCTGCGCCGCGAGCGGCGTGGTCGAGACCAGTGCCAGCCCGCACAGTAGCGCTATCTGTTTGTGCGGTTTCATTTCCCCCCCCTGCTCAGCCCGGTCTTTCCATATCAGAACTGGTGCGTATAGACGAGCTTGCTCGCGACGCCGCGGTGGA
>JACPPO010000115.1 GCA_016190945.1 Acidobacteriota bacterium
CGCGCGGATGTGCGCGCCGTAGTGCCAGGCGCCCGCAGCGTCATCGTCACCGGGACCGTCTACAACACGGATCGGCCGTACTCCTCTGAGGAGACGCGCCCCGATGTCGCTCTCATCTCGCGCTACGCGTGGGGCGACGATTACCACGACGTGCTGAAGACACGCCTCGAGGGGCTGCTCGCATGGATGCGGGTCGAATCGTCCGAACCGTTCGAAGCGCGCGCGTACGTGGACACAGGACCTGTGCAGGAGCGCGTATATGCGCAGTACGCCGGGCTGGGATGGATTGGCAAGAACACGTGTCTGATCAACCCCGAGCTCGGCTCCTGGCTGTTTCTATCGGAAATCATCTGCACGCTGCCGCTCGAGCCGGACACCGAGGGCCTCGAGCGGTGCGGGACATGCACGAGATGCCTCGAGGCCTGCCCGACCGGCGCGCTGGTCGAGCCGGGCGTGCTCGACGCCACTCGGTGCCTGTCGTATCTGACGATTGAAATCAAAGGTGCCATCCCGGCGCGGGATCGGACGGGGCTGGGCACGCACGTGTACGGGTGCGATATTTGCCAGGACGTCTGTCCGTACAACCAGCCGGCGCCGCAATCAGAGGACGCAGCCTGGCAGCCCCGGCCAGGCCTCGATTCGCCGAAGCTTGGCGACCTCTGGCGCCGACCCGATGCCGAGCTCGGAACGCTGCTTCGAGGCAGCGCAATGACTCGCGCCAAGCTGACAGGGCTCCGCCGGAACCTGGCGGTGGCCGTCGGCAACAGCGGCGACCCTGATGCGTCCGCCGCGCTCGCCGAGCGCCGCCCCGATCGCCCCTCGGCCGATGACGAGATGGTGCAGGAGCACGTGCATTGGGCATTGCACGCAGGTCAGAAAGCAAAGATCGAAGGGCAAGGGTTATGATCCGCTCATGAACGCCGGCGCCGCTCCTATCCTGCTTGTGTCCATGCCGCAGATGGCGGACCCGAACTTTGCGCGTACCGTCGTCCTCCTCTGCGATTACACCGAAGAGGGCGCCTTCGGGCTCGTCGTCAACCGGCCGATGAGCGAGCCCGCCTGGCGGCTGGTGAAGACCGAACCGCCGGTGCGTGTCGATCCGGAACTGCGGCTCTGGATGGGCGGACCGGTCGATCCAGAGCGGCCATGGGTTCTGATGGCCGAAGCGCAGGGACCCGACGATGAGCAGCGCGAGATCTGTCCTGGCGTCCTGCTGTCGGTGTCACACGAACTGACGCTGCGGCTCCTGCAAACGCCTCCCTCGTCTCGCGCGCGGGTGATCGTCGGCTACGCCGGATGGGGACCCGGGCAGCTCGACAAGGAGCTGGCCGCGTCCGCGTGGCTGACAACCGACGTCGACCCCCGGTTAATTTTTGGCGTGCCGCCGGAGGAGATGTGGGAGGCCGCGATCCGGCGTCTTGGGACGGATCCTGCCGCCCTGCAAACCAGCTCCGGGGCCTCCGGGGTTCATTGACGTCGAGAGGAACCCCGGCGACCGCTTTGCCGCGGGACGCGCCCCGGACGAGGTGATCCATCCCCGGCCGCTCAGCAGCCGACAGGTTTCCGCGCGCGCACGAATGCGCTCGTCACGCGGCCCTTGACGAGCGGCGCAAGCGCATCGGCGTCGAGACCGGACTGGGCGAGAAACGCGCACGCGTCCTCGATGTCGTACACGCGGGTCGTTTCGAGCTCTATGTCGGTGAATCCCGCGGCCGTGAGCTTGCCGCGGTATTCATCTTCCGTCAGCGCCCCGGCCACGCATCCGGCCCAGAGCTCCATCGACCGCCGCACGTTCGGCGGAACGGCTCCTCGAACGACGACATCCGATACAGCAAGACGTCCGTTCGGCTTGAGGACGCGAAAGGCTTCGCGCAGTACACGATCCTTGTCGGCCGACAGATTGATTACGCAGTTCGAGATGAAGACGTCGACCGAGTTGTCAGCCAGCGGCACCTGTTCGATCCAACCCTTGAGGAACTCGACGTTGGCGACGCCGGCTTTCCGGTTGTTGGCTGCCGCCAGCGCGAGCATCTCGTCGGTCATGTCCAGTCCGTACGCCTTTCCGGTCGGGCCGACCCGCCGAGCGCTCAGGATGAGGTCCAGGCCGCCTCCGCTGCCAAGAGGTCGAGGACCGTCTCACCGGGGTTGAGCTGCGCCAGAGCTGTTGGATTCCCGCAGCCGAGCGACGCTTTCAGCGCGGTGTCCGGCACGGCGGCCACGTCGGCATCGCCGTACAGATTCGACGTAATCGGGTCGCAGCAGGCGCTGGGGGTGGCGGTGCCGCATCCGCACGTCGCCGCAGCTCCGCGTGCCACGCGGCGGGCGGCCTCGGCGTATTTCTCTCGGACGATGTCGGTGATGTTGTCCATGATGAGTTATCTCCGTGTCTCCGTGTTTGCATGGCCCGTTTGGGTAAAAAACCGCTCGGAACTGACGCAGCAATTGCGCGTACAGCATTCGGCGAATAGAAACTGGAGCAGGTCCTCCAGCGCCTCGGCGTTCGCCGTGTACCGGAGGAACGTGCCTTCGCGCCGCACCTTGACGACCTCTTCCCGTTTCAGCCGGTCGAGGTGGTGCGACAGCGTCGAGGGGGTAATCTCGAGTTCGGTCGCGATGTCGCCCGCAATCATCCCGGCCGGATGCGCGGCCAACAGCCGGCGCACGATGCGGAGTCGGGGTTCGGCGCCTATGGCGGCCAGCATGTCCGCGTAGCGGGCGACCTGGTCGGGTGTGACAGCGGCCATGCGTGCATTATACCGTATTTTACGAAATATAGAAATAGTGGCTTCCTGGCGCCTGCCTGTGGCTTTCTGACGAAAAATTCAGGTATTCTTCAGAAGCCTCTCGCTGACCGGCCGCGTTACTATCTCTGCGGCGCAGCGTCTTGTGTCGGGGAGGATCCGCTATGAAGCATCGTCTGGCTGCTCTCGTCGCGGCCGGGTCGTGTGTGCTCGGCGCGCAGGCATACGCGCATCATTCCTTCAAAGCGACCTACATCGAGGACAAGGCGGTGACCATTGAAGGGGAACTCGTGCAGGTCCTGTTCCGCAACCCACACTCGTTCGTGTACGTCACCGTTAAGGAGAAGGACGGCTCGATGGTGCGGTACGCAGTGGAATGGGGCGGTGCCACACAGCTCGGTGGGCAGGCCGTGACCAGGGAGACGCTCAAGCTTGGGGACTACGTGGTCATCAGGGGCAATCCGGGGAGCAATCCGTCCGACCACAGGATCCGCATGATCAGCCTCCGCCGGCCGAGCGATGGCTTCGGGTGGGGTATGCGGCCCGGCGAGGTCTTTGATTAGGAGCGGCGGACGTCTATACGCAAAGAAGATCACGGCCACCAACGACGGCGCTTTATACGTGCGGCGGGATTAAGGCAGGCGGTCACTGGCGGCGCGCCGCATAGCACCCCGCCCGTGTATGCACGGGGGCGACCCTCATACCTCACCGGGAACGCAATCATTAGCCTGCCGACGTCATTCCCGAGAGCTTCAGCGTTCCCTTCCGCCACGCCCGCACCTTCATCACGTAGAACACGGCCGGCAGGTTAATCAGGACGTGAATCGTGGAGGTCACCATGCCGCCGAGGATCGGCGCCGCAATGGGCTGCATGACGTCCGCGCCGACCCCGGTGCTCCACATGATGGGAATCAGCGACGCCATCACAACCGTCACGGTCATCAGCTTCGGGCGAAGGCGCAGCACGGAGCCGGCCACCGTGGCGTCCCAGATATCCTGCTTCGTGAGCTCGCCGCCGCGGCGCAGCCGCTTGTCGAGCGCTTCGTGCAGGTACATCATCATGATGACGCCGGTTTGCACGGCGATGCCGTAGAGCGCGATGTAGCCAACCCAGACGGCGACGGAGAAGTTGTAGCCGAGCCGCCACTGCAGCAGGATGCCGCCGGTCATGGCGAAGACGACCGAGAGCAGCACGACGATCGCTTCGCTCACCGACCGGAAGGTCATGTAGAGCAGGATGAAGATCGTGAAGAACACGATCGGAATTAGGATCTGGAACCGCTCGCGGGCGCGGACCTGGAACTCGTACTGGCCGGTCCAGAGTAGGGTGTAGCCC
>JACPPO010000110.1 GCA_016190945.1 Acidobacteriota bacterium
CAGCGTGCCGATGGGCGAGGGAGCACAGACGCCCGAGGAGTTCGTCCGCGCGCAGTCGGCGACGACCGGCCTTCCCGAGCGGATGTGCCGCGCCAACATGAAGAAGAACGCGTTCGTGCTCTCCCGGATGCGCGACATCCTCACATCGCTCACGCGCGGGCTCGCGTTCGACGTGCTGTCGACGGGCCACGCCGAAGAACGCGGCGTGCCGATCAGCTATCAGGCGCAGAGTCCGGCGCTCGGTCTCGTGCTCCCCTCCAACTCGCCCGGCGTCCACACGCTCTGGCTCCCGGTCATCCCGCTGCAGATCGGCCTCGTGATCAAGCCTGGCCCGCAGGAGCCCTGGACGCCGTACCGCATGGCCGGGGCGTTCTTCGAGGCCGGCATCCCGCGCGAGGCGGTGTCGATCTACCCCGGAGAGGCCGACGTCGGCGCCGCTGTGCTCAACAGCTGCGGCCGGAGCCTGATCTTTGGCGGCACCCCGGCGGTGGATCGCTATCGCGGCAATCCCCGCGTGCAGGCGCACGGGCCAGGCTTCTCGAAGATCGTCTTCGGCGACGATCAGGTCGACCAGTGGGAGAAGCATCTCGACGTGATGGTCGAGAGCGTGTTCGCCAACAGCGGGCGCAGCTGCATCAACTGCTCGGGCATCTGGGCGAGCCGCCACACGCGCGAGATCGCCGACGCGTTGGCCGAGCGCCTCGCGGCGGTGCGCCCCTTGCCACCGGATCACCCCGAGGCGCCGCTGGCCGCTTTCACCGTCGCGGGCGTTGCCGACGCCATCTCGCAGGCGATCGACGCCGACCTGCAGGCGCCGGGCGTGACCGACGTGACAGCCAAGTACCGCGATGGCGGGCGCGTCGTGAAGCAGGGGCGCGCCGACTACCTCCTCCCCACCGTCATCCACTGCGACTCGCCGCAAGCAGCGGTGGCGAAGAAGGAGTACATGTTCCCCTTCGTCACGGTGGTCGCCTGTCCCGAGTCGCGGATGCTCGAGGCCATCGGCCCGACGCTGGTGTGCAGCGCGATGACGTGCAAGCCCGAGTTCCGGCAGCGTCTGCTGGACGCCGTGCACATCGATCGGCTGAACTTCGGACCGGTTCCGACGACCGAGCTCAATTGGCTTCAGCCGCATGAAGGCAACATCATCGAGTTCCTGTTCCGATCGAGGGCGTTTCAGACCGCCGAGCTATGAAGATCCTGTCGGTGACGGCCGGTGCCGCCGGGATGTATTGCGGGAGCTGTTCCCGCGACAACGCACTGGCAGTGGAGCTGCTGGCGCGCGGTCACGAGGTCACGCTCGTCCCGGTGTATACGCCGACGCGCACCGACGAACCGAACGTCAGCCGTCATCGCGTGCTCTTCGGTGGCATCAGCGTGTATCTCCAGCAGCACGCGGCGCTGTTCCGCAAGACCCCGCGCTTCCTCGATCGCCTGTGGGATGCGCCGTCGGTGATCCAGGCATTCGCCGGACGGGCCGTCTCGAACGATCCGCGGCTGCTCGGATCCCTGACGATCTCGATGCTGCGCGGCGAGCAGGGCGTGTTACGCAAGGAGTTCGACAAGCTCCTCGACTGGATCCGCGAGGAACCGCTGCCCGACGTCATCAACCTCCCGAACTCGCTGCTGATCGCGCTGGCCGCGCCGCTCCGGCGCGCGCTGAAGAAGCCGGTCTGCTGCACGCTGCAGGGAGAGGAGCTTTTTCTCAACGGACTGGTGCCGCCCTATCGCGATCTGGCGATCGATCTGATACGGCAGCAGGTCAAGGACGTCGATCAGTTCATCGCCGTCAGTGAGTACGCCGCCGCGTTCATGTCGCGCTTCCTCAACATCCCGGGCGCGCGGATCGCCGTCGTGCCGCTCGGCATCAACATCACCGGCTACGAGCCCCGCGAGCGGCGCGACGGCGGCTTCTCTGTCGGCTACTTCGCGCGCATCTCGCCCGACAAGGGGCTTCACCTGCTCGCCGACGCGTACGTGCGGTTCCGCCGCCGGACGGGGAATGCGGGCGCACGCCTCGAGGCGGCCGGCTTTCTCATGAAGGGGTGCGAGCCGTACCTGAGGGACGTCAACCGCACACTCGACAAGGCCGGGCTGGCGTCTGAGTTCACCTTCCACGGCACCGTCGATCGGGCGGGCAAGCTCGCGTTCCTGGGCGGGCTGGACGTGCTGTCGGTGCCGGCGACCTACGACGAGCCCAAGGGCATGTTCCTGCTCGAGGCGATGGCCCGCGGCGTGCCGGTGGTGCAGCCTCGTCGCGGCGCGTTCATCGAGATCGTCGAGAAGACCGGCGGAGGGCTCCTCGTCGATCCGGAGAATCCCGCCGCCCTGGCCGAGGGCCTGCACGCGATCTGGCGCGAGCGGAGGATGGCGGAGACGCTGTCGCAGCGGGCGTTTCAAGGCATGCGCGACCACTACACGGTCGCGCACTCGGCCGATCGGCTGCTCGCGGTCTATGGCGACGTCCTGAACCGGGGAACATCCCCCAGCGCGTCGGTGGCGTGATACCGGTGCTGGAGGTCGCCAACCTCGGAAAGCACTACGCAACACCCAGCGGTCCGCTCACCGTGCTGACGGACGTGACCTTCTCGCTGGCGCCCGGGGAGGCGGCGGCGATCATGGGACCGTCCGGCAGCGGAAAAAGCTCGCTGCTGTACATCCTCGGCGGGCTCGAGCCGCCTTCGTCTGGCACGGTGACGCTCGCGGGCCGCAACCTGGCTGCGGCCAGCCCGTCGGAGCTGGCCGCGGTGCGCAACGCGGAAGTCGGCTTCGTGTTCCAGGATCATTGCCTCCTGCCGCAATGCTCCGTGCTCGAGAACGTGCTCATCCCAACGCTGGTGGCGAAACGCACCGATCGACCGAATGATGAAGACGACGTGACGATGGCGCGGTCGCTGATCGAGCAGGTCGGTCTTGCGGGCCGGATCGACCATCGGCCGGGGGAGCTGTCGGGTGGAGAGAAGCAGCGAGTGGCCATCGCGCGAGCGCTGATTCGTCAGCCGCGCCTGCTGCTGTGCGACGAGCCGACGGGAAACCTCGACCAGGCCTCGGCATCGACGGTTGCCTCGCTGTTGCTCGACCTCCATCGCCGGCAGCAAAACATCCTCATCGTCGTCACGCACAGCGCCAGGCTCGCATCGGACTTTCCGATTCGGTTCGAGCTCGCGGCGGGGCGGCTGGAGCGCGTCCCTCGACTCGCGTAGCAGGGTTGCGCCTCTGGACCGCGGTATGGGGGGTTCGAATCCCTGCCTCCCAGCCAAGTTTTTGAGACCCCGCCCAAACCATAGAACGCCAATGTTTTCAGGCACTTCCACCCACGATAACGGCCTCGTTTCCGCAGGGTTCTCACCTTCTCAACCCATTCATCACTCTTTCGTCGTTTTCCTGAACAAATTCTACGGTTCTTGAGCCCACGCAGTTCAGGTGACATTTCGGTAAGGAGGTTTTGATCGCCGCAGGGTGATCGAATGCGCTGTCACTTCTTCTGCGACCCTTCAAGATGGGGACGTTGGGCCGCCACCGTCGGGCGCCACGGAAGGTTCGCCCCTTCGAAGTGAATCACCTGCCGCGGACGGTGGCCTGAGGCACCACCGGAGAACTCGTCGTTATGGTCGGCAAGCCGATCGGCTGGCTGGATCGTGACGGCCGTGTCCACGTGCGCCGACTCTCCGCGAAGGCGTGAATGTCCCTTTCCCCGGAACGGAGGAAATCCAGAAAATCCGCGCCCATGTATTTACAGGTTTGGCAGATGCTCAGAAGAATCAGGTATTCCCGGATGCCTTTCTCAGTGGACGACCCTTCGATGACATCCCGGAGTCTGGCGAACTCGATCGCCTTCTGTCGGCAACGGGCCTGGAATTCGCACTCGGCGCAGTGCCGGTTCAGGACGAGGTCCGGCCGCGCAGGGTTGGACAGCAGCGCGGCAATCTTCTCGATGCGTTTCCGCACCTCGCTGGTTAGGGCGGAGGTCTTCACTTTGAGCATGGCGTGGTCGTCGCCGTGGATGATTTTGCCGAGACGGATTTCGCGGCCGAGCATTTCGGCGATCACGAACGCATCGAAGGCCAGCAGCAGCTTGTCGTCTTTGCCGAGTTTGTTGGTGAAGATGAAACGGATGGGAATGAACTGCGCGGCTTTGCCCCGGCCTTTGGATCGGATACGCTCGACGGCGTGGAGGCGGGACTGTAGCGCAGATGGCCCGTCTGTCCCGATTGCCTCGGGAGGCGTTCCGTCCGGTTTTCGTTCTGGCAGCGGTACGCTGCCGGAAACCGCAGGCGTGGACACCTGCGCTAAGATATCCATGTCCACGGCCAGTCGCCATTTGGCGGTCTTGAGATTTTCCGCCGCTGGACCGACGGCGTACACTTCCATGGGCACTTCTGCCGCCAACTGCCTGACGGCGTCGGCGCGATAGGATTCGCTTTGGGTGTGAACCCATTCGGCATAGGCGTTGCCAGCAGTCGGTTCACCGTTGGACCTGAGCCAGCATTTTGTTGGGCACTTGAGATGGGCTTCGAATAGGGAAAGTGTAATTTTCATGGATCGAGTTTTCTCCTTTTCGCCAGTACATTACGGCGGCGAGTTACTGAATATGCGGAACTGCCACTCGGAAATCGTCGGCCGCGCGGTGGTGGCATCGCGCCCTACTGAATGATGAAACGTCGAGCAAGCGTGTCAGATCGGAGGGACAGGTGACGAGAGTTGAAGCGCTCCTTGAACAAGTGAAGCGACTCTCGACCGATGAGCGTCAAGAGCTCGCCACAAAGCTCCGACGGTCGGTGACCACCGGCCGCTCTCGTCGACCGACGCGTGCCGGACCGTATGCGTCGCTGCTGGAATTGGCTGGAACCGCGGCATCGGATTTCCGCGATGTCTCTCGTAAGAAGAAGAAGCATCTGGGTGCGATCTACGGGCGACGCCGCACGTGAAGCGCATGTTTGTCGATAGTGGTGGCTTCTTCGCGCTGCTCGTGCGTACCGATGCGGCACACGAAGGCGCGCGCCGGACCTTCCATCAGGCTGATGTCGACCGCTGGCAGCTTGTGATGTCAGCGCTCACCTGAAACCGCGTAAATCTGGACTCTCGTCGACGCCCTTCCTCATATTGAGTCTCTGACGACAGCGGTCATCGAAGAGCCCTGCAGGCGCTCGGCGGCGGTCGCGATCACACCAATGTCGGGGGACCAACTGCCGCCGAGCGCCCCCTCGAAATCACTGGATGGCTGCTGATAGTCTGGGGGCCTGGCGGTGGGTCGAGATGAGGGCCTGGAGGTGAGATCTCCAGACCCTCGGGGACCGCCTCGATGCTTCGACGGACCGAGCCAGTCCTCTCTCTTGTGCCACGGTTTGCGAGCCGTGTCCAGTCGAAGCGCGCCGCTGCTTCGACGTCGTGGATGCGCCGCTCCGCCAGAAGGTCTGTCGCCGCTGCAATCGCCTCTTCGCGATCTGCCCCTCGTGTGATCGCGGCCACGCGTACTGCTCGCCGGTCTGTCGCACGACGGCCCGCCACGCCTCGGTGGGTGCCGCGCGCCAGCGTCATCGTCGCAGTCCCGAAGGCGCCTCGATCATCGCGATCACCAGCGGGCGTATCGTGCCCGCGTGAGGGATCAGACTTCCCAGCGCGCGGCCCCGCCCGGCACACTGCCCGCGGACACGCCGACGGATCGGGTGCCGACCGCGCCCCTGGCGGGCGCGTTGCGCTGCATGGTCTGTGGCCGGGAAAGCGCCTGGCTCCTTCCACCGCCCTGGCGAATCCGTCGCGTGTCCGCGGAGACGCGCCATGATCACGCCCGAGCAGCACGCCGAGATTCGCCGCCTGTATTACGGCGAGCACTGGAAGGTCGGCACCATCGCCGCCGCCCTCGGCGTCCACCATGACACCGTGCGCGCGGCGATCGTGAACGACACGCAGGGCGTACGGCGTGGCACGTGTCGCGCCACCCAGCTCGATCCCTATCTCCCCTTCATCCGCGACACGCTCGGGCAGTATCCGCGGCTGCGCGCGACGCGACTCTTCGAGATGGTGAAGGGCCGCGGCTACACCGGCTCGGTCGTGCAACTGCGGCGCGCGGTGCGCCTGATCCGTCCCGCCGCGACCACCACCGTGTATCGCCGGCTCACCACCCTGGCGGGAGAGGAGGCCCAGGTCGACTGGGGCTGCTTCGGCTCGATTCGGATCGGCCGCGGCGTGCGTCCGCTGTCTGGCTTCGTGATGGTGCTCTCCTACTCACGCGCGATCTGTGCGCTCTTCACGGTCGACCAGACGCTCGAGAGTTTTCTCCGTGGCCACGTCGAGGCCTTTGAGACCTGGCCGGGCATCCCGCGGACGCTGGTCTACGACAATTTGCGCAGTGCCGTGCTCGAGCGCGCGGGTACGGCGATTCGGTTTCATCCGCGGCTCCTCGAGCTCGCCGGCCACTATCACTTTGCGCCGCGGCCGTGTACACCGGCGCGCGCCAATGAAAAGGGGAAGGTCGAGCGCCAGATCCAGTACTTACGGCATGCTTTCTTTGCCGCGCGCACGTTTGTCGATGTCGCCGATCTGAACGCCCAATTTCGACGCTGGCGGGACGACACCGCGCATCAGCGCCCGCATCCCGAGCAGCGCGATCGGACCGTCGCTGCGGTGCTCGCCGAGGAACAGCCACGGCTCTTGCCACTCCCGGCGCATCCCTTCGAGACCGATGTCATGCGCACGGTCGTCTCCGGGAAGACGCCGTATGTGCGCTTCGATCGCAATAGCTACTCGATTCCGCACACGCACGTGCGGCGCCCCCTGACGCTGCTCGCCAGTCTCACGACGGTGCGCGTGATCGCGGGCGTCGACGAGATCGCGCGCCATCCACGCAGCTACGACACGGGGCAGGTGATCGAGCAGGCGGCGCATGTCGCCGGGCTCATCGAGGCCACGCGCCAAGCGAATCCGTCGAGTGCGCGCGACCGGCTCCGGCTGGCCGTGCCCGTCGCGGCCACGCTGCTGGAGCGGCTGGCCGCGCGTGGCGAATCGCTGCGGTATCCCGTCGCGCGCCTCCTGGCCCTGCTCGATGAGTACGGGCCGCAGGAACTCGCCGCCGCGATCGACCGCGCCGTGGACCGTGACGCCCTCGGCGCCGGCGCGATCGCGCACATCCTCGAAACTCGCCGGCGGCAGCGCGGCCTGAAGCCGCCGATCCCGATGGCGCTGCCTGATCACCCCGGCGTCCGCGACCTCGACGTCACGCCGCACCGCTTGGAGACCTACGATGACCTCACCCGATCCGATCCCGACAACACTGAGTGATCAGCTGCGGCAGCTCGGGCTCCTGCACACCGCCGACGAGCTCAATGACTTTATCGCGCGCGCGACCCAGAAACGCTGGAGTCCTGTCGTGCAGCTCGAACGCCTGGTGCAGGCCGAGCTCGAGGCTCGCCTGCGGCAGCGGGTCGAGCGGCGCCTCAGAGACGCGCGTCTCGGCCGCTTCAAGCCGATGGCCGATTGGGAATGGGCGTGGCCGAAGGCGATCCATCGGCCCACCGTCGAGCGCGTCCTCACGCTGGACTTTCTCACGCAGCGGGAGAACGTGATCGTCGTCGCGCCGCACGGCCTCGGCAAGACGATGCTGGCCAAGAATCTCGTCTACGAGGCGATTCTGGCCGGCCACTCGGCGCGCTTTCTCACCGCGGCCGATCTGATCCTCGACCTCACGCGACAAGACACCGCTCGCGCGCTGCAGCACCGGCTTCGGAGCTATCTCCGACCCACGCTCCTCGTCATCGACGAGGTCGGCTACTTGGCCTACGACGCGCACGCGGCGGACCTCCTCTTTCAGGTCGTCAGCCGACGCTACGAGCAGAAGTCGATCGTGATCACGACGAACTTGCCGTTTAAGCAATGGGACACCGTGTTTCCGAACGCCGCGTGCGCCGTCGCCCTGATCGACCGGCTCACCCATCACGCCGAGATCATCGCGATTGACGGAGAGTCCTATCGGAAGCGGGAGGCGGAGCAGGCACAGAAGCGGAAGCAGGAGCAGAAACCGAAGCGGTAATCACACCGTCAACGCCCGTCCAGATTTACGCGGTTTTACATGAGCGGCGACA
>JACPPO010000111.1 GCA_016190945.1 Acidobacteriota bacterium
AAGATCTATCCGTGCCGCGGCGAGTATGCGGAGCTGGTCCCCTCGAAACGGCCGTTCCTCAACGGACCGGTCTATCCGCTTCCGCACGCGTCCGGCCACTCGCTCGGGGTGCACTTGACAAAAACGACTCACGGCAATGTGACCCTGGGCCCAACCTTCTGCTTCCAGGCCAGCAAGGACGATTACGAGTCCAACCGCCTGCCGCTCGAACACTTTCTCGAGCCGGCGCGTGCGCTGCTTCCGGAGCTTCGTCTCGAGGACCTCCGCCTCGGTGGCAGCGGGATACGCCCAAAACTCCACCCTCCTGAAGAATCGTTTGCCGACTTCCTGGTGGCACGGGATAGACAGTGCCCGCGGCTGGTGCACGCGGCGGGGATTGAGTCGCCGGGGCTGACGGCCTGCCTAGCGATTGGTGAGCGGCTGGCGGAGCTAGTGGAGGATGTACTCTGAGCGGTGAAGAACGATCACGGGGGGGTCTCCACGCGCCCGTCGGAGGCATCCTGCATGCCCAGCCGAAGGTGCAGCCAGCACCGCGCTGCCAGCAGGCCGCGGGCGAGCAGTCGCTTCGGCAACGCACCCGAGGCGACGTGCGTGGCGTAATACAAGTATGCGCTGGCGTGAAACGCGCGAATCGCCGACGCGCGGACGCTGCGGCTCGACTGGCCGACCCGGTGGATGGCCGTGGCACCAGGCACGTACCGCACCTGATAACCGCGCGCGCGTAGCCGTCGGCAGAGGTCGGCATCCTCCCAGTACAGGAAGTACCGCTCGTCGAACCCGCCCACACTCCGCAGGGCCTCGCGGCGCGCCAGCATACAAGCGCCCGACAGCCAGTCGACAATCACGCCGGCACGTCCGTTCCGAACCGCTGCATCGCTCAGCACGTTGCGTTTCGAGACCGCCAGGCCCGGGAGCACCCGGCGCAACACCGTCGTTCGCCCGAACAACCCTGTAAACATATCCGGGTCGCCCCGCGCGCTTCCCTGGACCGTGCCGTCCGGATTGAGGATACGCGGGCCGGCAATCGCGCACGAATCCGACAGTTCGAGCGCACGCCGCAGCGAGGCGAACGCGCCGGCGACGAGCCGGCAGTCCGGGTTCATGATCAACACGAGCGATCCCGATGTCGCCGCAAGCCCCTGATTGACGGCACGCGCGAAGCCAACGTTCTCTTCGTTTCGCACCAGGCGCACATGAGGGGCAAGGTCGGCGACAACCGCCGCGCTCCCGTCGGACGAGGCATTGTCGACAACGACCGCCTCCCATCGCCGGCCCGCCAGCTCGTCGGCAATCGATCGCAGCGCAAGCCCGAGCTCGCCTCCTGCGTTGTAATTGACGAGGATCGCGCTCACTTCCGGCGCAGTCACCGGGTGCCCTCCGCCAGCCTCACATCGAACCGTTTTTCACGAATCTTGGTGGCTAGCCATCGCCGCTCGAGGTGGGGCTCGATGGCCGCGGCACCAACCGTGCTCGCGCGCTGGATCCGCGCCCGTTTCCGCAGCACCCCCGGCATCCCGGCAAGAGCCGCGCCTTTCGCCCTGAGAAACGTCCCTAGCAGGCCGCGGCGCGCAAAGTGAGCCGCCGCCGCCGCGTTATAGAGGCAATGACCCGGCAACGTCCGGAGGAGCAGCGATGTGGGCGTGTTCTTCAGATACATCCACTCCAGGTTTCGCTGACCGTGAAAGACCGCAAATGTGCTGATCGTCCCGAGCGTCGCGCTCCCGTGATGACGGACGATGGCGTCTGGGATGTAGCGGCACCGGTAGCCGCGCAGCCGCGCCCGATACGACAGGTCCACATCCTCATGGGACGCGAAGAAGTCATCGTCGAATCCCCCAAGATCGTCGAAGACAGCTTTCGGCATCAGGCAGGCGCCGCCGCACACCCCGAACACCTCCACTGCCGTGCTCGCCAGCTCCGCCGGTTCACCGTGGTGCCGCTTGAACGCACCTCCCCACCGGAACATCCCGTCACCGGCGCTGTCGATGACACCGGGGTCGTGCGCGTACACGATGCGCGACGTCGTCAGCGCAAAACCGGACGTCAACTCGATTCCAGCGCGCAGCGCCCGAAGCCAGCTCGAATCCGCAACCGTGTCGTTGTTGAGAAACGCGACATACTCGCCGCGCGCTTCGCGCGCACCCGCGTTGTTGCCACCCGCGAAGCCGCGGTTCTCGCGGAGCGGGACCACCCGCACCCTTGGAAATTGGGCGCCGACGAACTCGGCGGTGCCGTCGGTTGACGCATTGTCGACAAGAATGATCTCCGCACGCACGCCCTGCTGTGCCTCGACGGCACGTAAACAGGCGCCCAAGTGCCCGAGGCCATTCCAGGTAACGATGACCACGGACACCTCCGGGAATTGGGGATCGGGAAGCGGGGAGCGGGGAGCGAGGTTCATCGTTCGAGGATCCGGCGGTAGACCTCGAGCGTCAGCCGCGCGGTGCGTTCCCACGTGAAGTCGGCGGCACGGCGCAGGCCCGTCGTGCGCAGACGACCCCTTGTGTGCTCGTTGTTCACCACGTCAATGATGGCCCTCGCCCATGCCTGCCCGTCGGCCGGGTCAACAAGAATACCCGCGTCGCCCAGCACCTCCGGCATGGACGCGGTGTTCGACGCGAGGACCGGGGTACCGCACGCCATCGCTTCCACCAGCGGCAGTCCGAAGCCTTCGTAGAGCGACGGGTACGCCAGCGCGATCGCGCTGTGATACAGCGCTCGCAGTTGCTTTTCGCTCACTGGACCAAGCCGCACCACGGCATCGGCCGCGTCGGCCCGTGCGGCAATCGCACACACGGCATCGCCCACGCCCAGATCCGCACCAGCGAGCACCAGCGACAGCGCCGGGCGCGCCCCGCAATAACGGCGCGCCGCCAGCACGGCCTCGACGAGCATCGCCAAGTTTCGCCGCTCGTGGAGATCGCCCACGTGAAGCAGGTATGGCGGGATGACGCCCGCCGGCAGCTCGCCCCGGAGGTCCGGATCGGCCGGCGCAAAGCCAGCGTCCACACCCAGCGGCGTGACGGTCATACGTTCGGCTGGAATGCGGTACGCGGCTGTAATCTCCGTGGCGGAGAAGCGGGAGACCGTCAGGATGTGCGAGGCGGCGTGGGCGCTGCGACGATAAAAGAACCGGCGCGCCCAGTCACGCCTGTAGGGATACCACCGTGGATGCCGGTGGTAGCTGACGTCGTGGATCGTGAGCACGACCGGCACCGGCGACCAGAACGGCGCCGTGTAGGCGGGCGCGTGAATGATATCGACGGCGGCGCGTCGGGCGGCGCGCGGCAGGCCGACGAGCGTCCAACCGAGATTGGTGGGGGGATGCGGCGGCTCGGCGACGTGACCTGCACCGGCAGGCAGCGCGCTCGAATCCCGGCCCCCGAGCGCAACGACCGCAAGCGGCTCCCCGAGCGCCAGCAGCGCGCGCGTCAAGCCGTGGACGTATCGACGGATACCGGCCGCCGGGGAGGCAAACGCGCGGCCGTCAATGCCGATGCGGAGCATGTAGGTCAAAGGTTAACCGACCTTTGACCTTTGACTCTTGCCCTTTGACCTAGCGAATCTCCATGTGCAGGCGTCGCACCGGTCGCTCGAGGTGGGCGCACATCTCGCGAATTCGGTGTTCGACGTTGCCGTTGATTGCGGGGCTGCTCAGGACCACTTCGTCGACGGCGTAGCGGCGCATCGTGTTCTCGAGATCGTCGAGCGTGCCGCGGACGGGGACGCCCATGATCCATCGGCGCGCCTTCATGGGGTCGTCATCAATGAACGCGACCGGGTTCATGTTCCACAGCGCGTTCGCGCGCATCTCTCGCACGAGCGTCTGTCCGAAGGCGCCGGCACCATAGACCAGCACGCGACGACTGCGCTTGCTGCGCGTGGCGGCAACGAGGTTCATGGCCCGGAAGGACGCGCGGGTGGCCACGATGGCGACGCCAAGCAGCAGGGCATCCAGTACGAACACCGCCCGCGAAAACCCTTCAAGACGGTACAGATACGCAGCAGTCAGGATCGAGAGCAGCGAACCCATCCCCACGCCGCGCAGCACCGCCGCCAGGTCGCGTAAGCCAAAGGTCACCCACGACCGCTGATAGAGTCCGGAGCCGTACAGCGCCGCCAGCTTGCAGCCGAGCACAACCGGTAGCGAGGCGGTGAAGTAGGGCAGGAACTGGTCGAGGCCCTCGCCCTCGAACCGAAGGCGGAAGGCAGCGTAGTAGCACACCGCGATCAGAATCAGATCGAGCATCACCTCGGCAGCGTGCCACCGGAATGCCAGGTCCTTCAGGAATGGCGCGAACGACGACTTCTGCAGCGCGATGAAGTCCTCCGCGTTACAGGCCGGCACGCGAGCGAGGTAAATACCGACAAGGACGAGAAGCACGGCGAACACGGCGACGAGCGGCAGCATCGGCTCGATGCCTCGACCCCACAATAGCAGCCACGCCGTGACACCCCCGCCCAAGCCGAGAAGGTAGAGAATTCGCACGGCGCTCCGATCGGAGAAGCCGAGCGACACCAGTCGATGCGAGACGTGATCCGTGCCGCCCTTTGTCGCTTTGCGTCCGGCCAGGCGCCGCAGCACGAGGACGAATCCGGTGTCGAACAGCGGAACGATCAGAATCAGCACCACGATCACGGCCGGATTGATAAACGCGAGCGGTGCGTTGTAGACGGGAACAATCGATGCGGCGGCGAGCAGCGCACCGATGAAAAGGCTTCCGCAGTCGCCCATGAACAGGCGCGCGCGGCTGCGATTCCAGTACAGAAATCCTAGAAGGGCGCCGGCTAGCGCCGTCAACAGCACGACGAGGCCAGGCCCGAGAAAATCGGTGAGCAGCGCGGCCAGGAACATCGCCGCGATGAGCCCGATTCCGGCGGCGAGGCCGTCCATGTTGTCGAGCAGGTTCATGGCATGGCAGATGCCGGCGAACCAGACCGTCGCCACCAGCGTGTACACCGACGGGAGCGCGCCGTCTGGCTCGACGCCGGCCAGAGCGAAGACCAGGAACGCGCCAATCGCGAGCGAGGCCACCAGCTTGGCCAGCGGAGACAGCTGAAGACGGTCGTCGAGGACGCCGACGACAAACATGGCGAGGGCGGCCAGCGGAACCGGGTACCAATCCGCAAGCGCTCCCACGAGCTCCGGACGGGCCGCGATCGCCGCAAACCCCGCGATCGTTCCGGCAACAATGGCCACGCCTCCCATCGTCGGCGTCGGGGACGTGTGCCAGCGGTCGGGCCGCGGCGGGACGACCGCGCCACCGGCCGGCGCAAGCCGGCGGACCACCGCCCCGCCCGCGGCGCTGCATGCCGCGGCGATGGCAAACACAACCGCCAGGAACATCAACACGATGACTCAGCCACCCGTCGCACCTGCCAGTTCCGCCGGGGCCAGATCCGAGGCGTGCAGGACGAAGGGCTGCCGTCTCAGGATGCCGTCGCAGATTGTATCGAGCCCGCTGGATGCCCCTGGCAGTAACTGCTGGAGCCGGTCGAGCTTGAGACGGTAGATCGGGTGCCCCGCCTTGGGATCGATAAACGGCAGCGGGATCATGCGGTTGAAGAAGAAGTGATACGCGTAGCGCCGCGCGCGCGCGAGCTGAACGGGGCCCAGCCGCTCCGGAAATGGCAGTCCCTGAAGGATCCGGAAGTACTCGGCCGGCGTGCTGGCGTCATGCGTAAGCCCCTTGTTGCGAATCCACGCCTCGCCCGCCACGACGACCGGCAGGCCGACGCTCGTCAGCTCCACGCCCATCTTGGTTCCGTAGATGATGGCGGCGTTGCACAGCGACATCAACGCGTAGGTGCTCATGTCGCTGTCGGGAGGCACCACGATGATGTTCGGCGCAAGATCCGGCAGGCGCTTCCGCAGCTCCTCTAGAATCGGCTGCCGTGACGGTGGAAAGCCGCTAATCTCGGCCGGGTGAACCCGGATGAGCAGCTGCAGGTCTCGCCGCGTCGCGAAGTACTCGCACGTCTGCACCAGCCATTCGGCGACGTTCGGAAACGCATTGGCCGGATAGTGCAGCTGCGCGTCCCACGTGACGTTGGTGAGCAGGCCGACGACCGGCTTGGAGCGATCGAGGCCGATGCGGCTCGCGATCTCCTGCGGATCCTGACGTCGCGGGCGGTGAAACACAATCCAGTCGAAAAGGCCTTCGCGGCGGCTGGCGAGGTACTTCGTCAGATCGCGATCCTGCGCCGGCGACAACTCCGCGTGTTCCCAATGGTCCCGCCTCTCCGTCATCAAGGTGTGATGGTACGTGTCGTCGTGGCTGAAGATGAACCGCCGTTTGCGGTACGCCACATTCCAGGTCGCGACATGCACGCCCTCTCGGCGCGCGACCTCGCCGACGATGCCCCACGGGACGTAAATGCCGTGCGTGAACACCGCGGACGAGAATCCGAGTGCGCGCATCAGCCCGCGTGACGCATACGCGGTCAGGAGCGCCGATTCGAGGTAGCGTCGCAGGACCGGTTCCGCCGCCGGCTCGCCGTCCAGCGAGCCGGTCGCGAAGAAACGGAGGGCGCCCGCGTGGGCATGCTCGCCGATGGCCAGGCCGTCGAGCGCAAAGCACTTGATCCGGTCCGCGGGCTGCGCACCGGCAATGCGCCGCGCCTCGATGCGATCCTCCGGTGTCAGCCAGTCGCTATACCGATGGACCTTCAGCCCGAGCTGCGCGTATACGCGTTCGGCCGGCCATGCGCAGTCGCGGCACAGGTCCGCGCCAGGTCCACGCTCGACAAACTTGGCTGGGTCGGGGTACAGCGACGCCTCGCATTCGGCGCACGCGGTCATCGCGCCGTCGCAGAGCAGCGCGTGTACCTCGGCACCCCTGAAGGTCAGCGCCGCCGCGACGGCGCTCTCGAGGGTAATGGCGTGCGCATAGGAGCCGATGGCCGTCGCCATCAGCACCCGCGGCCCGCCCCTGGCCGCATTTCGGGCCGACTCCCATAATGCCGAATCCGCCGACAGGGGCGGTCGCCAGTCGGGATATGCGTCAAACCTGGCGTGGTACCACCGTCGCGCGAGACGGGTGGCGCGCCAGAGCGCTGGAAATCTGCGGATAGCGTGCCTCATGCGGAGAGCGTGCGCCCCACACGCGTCATGTCGGTCCCACCACGCGCCTCGTCGATGAGCCTCACGAACTCGCCGACCGGCGGCAGCTCGTTGAACACGCGCCACGGATGATACGCCTGGAGCTCCTCGATCGTGTAGCCGCCGGTCGCCACCGCAATCGTTCGCGCGTCGATGGCACTGGCGCATTCGACGTCGTGCGGCGTGTCGCCGATGACAAACACTCCGCCCTCAGCGACGCCCCCCCTCTGCTTCGCCAGCTCCAGCGCTCGGACCGCGATCGATGCGCGCTCGCCCGCGTCCTCGGCGAACGCGCCGTCTGAGAAGAACTCCATCAACCCGTAATAGATCAGCTTGGCGCGAGCGCCGCCACGGGTATTCCCCGTCAACAAGTATGAGCGGATGCCGGGCCTCTCACGCAGGCTTTCCAGAATCTCTCGAACGTTCGGAAACACGTACCCCCGTCTGAGTGGGAGGCTCGCGGGAAGTAACTCCTCATAGCGGCGCACGAGGCGCTCGATCAGCGGGGGGTCCGGAGTAATGCCGAAGAACTCGAACGTCTTCACGGCGATCTGATAATCGGTGAGCCCGGCAGTGCGCGGCCCCGTCCTGAGATCGAAGTCGCGTCCGGTCAGCTCTCGAACCGAATCATTCCACGCGAACATGCCGGCCCGAGCCGTCGTGATGAGCGTGCCGTCGATGTCCCAGAAGAGAACGGTCATGCGGGCTGTGACACGGTGCCCGGCCGGTGCCTGCCCACCGCCGTGCGGAACGCTGTTACGAGCGACGCCACATCCAGGCCGTGATACGCGAGCACCTCGTCGTTGGTGCCGCACTCCGGCAATTCCATAACGCCCAGACGCATGACGCTCGCGACCGGGTCGAGCCCGAGCCCGGCAACCGCCGCAGCCAGCATTTCTCCCTGCCCGCCGCGTACGTAATGGTTGTCCAATAGCAGCACGGCCCGGCGGTCTCCGATGGCCTCCTTGAGCCAGGCGGAATCGACGCGATTAAGCCACGGCAGATTGATCAGGCGTGTCGTGATGCCGAAGCTCTTCTGCAGCTCCTCTGCCGCGTGCCATGCGTTGGACAAGAGCCACGGACCGTAGCCAGTTACGACGAGGTCGCGGCCATCACGTACCACCCAGCCTCGGCCGGGCTGCACGCGCTGACCCGCGGGATAGCCGAAGGGCACCGGCCACTTCACCGACACGAGCCGCAGGTAGGAGCTTTCCACCGCGGTGTCGACCAGGTACTCAAAGAGCGCGTGCACTTCGTTTTCGACCGACGGCTCCGCCATCAGCAGATTCGGGACTGATCCCAGCGCGCCGATGTCGCGAACGGACTGGTGCGAGTGGCCAGGCCCTCCAGGCAGCAGACCGGCCAGCGAGCCGACGTAGATTACCTTCGAGCCCTCGCTGCACTGGTTGTAGATCTGTTCATTGGGACGCGCCGACAGGAAGCACGCGAACGAATGCGCGACCGGGAGCGCGCCACGTTTCGCCAGCCCGCAGGCCATCGAGACCATATCCTGCTCGGCGATCCCGCATTCGACGAAGCGCTCCGGGTATTTCTGCGCGAACGGGACCAGGCCGCAATCCTTCACGAGATCCGCGTCGAGCACCACCAGGCGCGGATGGCGATCCGCCTGGGTCACGAGCGCATCCTTGTATGCGCTGATAAGGTTCTGTGTGAACCGCGGCTCGCGGCGCTCCGGACGGCGGCCGTTCTTTGTGGCGAGCGCTCCCAATCCCGACGCGTTGAACAGGCCTCGGGCGCGGTCGACCAGTTCGGTCGAGCCCCCTGCATATTCCGCTTCCGTCGGCGCGCCAGAGTGGTACGCGTACAGATCACCCGCCCCCATCGACGGGCCTTCCATGAACGACACGCCCTTGCCCTTGACCGTATCGGCGATAACAACCTTGGGTTGTTCGGCGATCCGATCCAGCGCGCGAAACGTCCGCTCGAGCGCGCGCACGTCGTGGCCGTCGCACCTCGCCACATGCCAGCCGAAGGCGCGCAGCTTTGCCTCCACGTCTCCCAGGTCGCTCACCTGCTCGACCCATGTGTCGGACTGAATCCGGTTATGGTCGACGATGACGACGATTTCGGCGAGATGGTGGTTCGCGGCGGACGCGAGCGACTCCCAGAACTGTCCTTCCTGCAGCTCCCCGTCACCGGTCAGCACGAAGATGCGGCGCGGGGTGCCGGCCAGGCGGTTCGCGATCGCCATCCCCTTGGCCTTCGAAACGCCCATCCCGAGCGAGCCGGTGTTCGCCTGAATGTACGGCGTCTCCACGTGCGGATGGCCAGGCAGACCGTGCAGGCGCCGCAAGTTGTCCACCTTCTCTTCAGGCAGCAGGCCTAGCCCGATCAGCACGGAGTAGAGCGCGGGGGCGTCGTGCCCCTTCGACGAGAAAAAGATGTCGCAGGCGCCTGGCCCCCTGTCGAGATCGCGCATCTCGTTCAGAAACAGCCAGCTCATGATGTCGAGGGAGCTGAAGCTGGTGCCGATGTGACCGGACCAGGCCCTCGCGATCATGTACAGGGTGTTGATTCGGGCGAGCGCCGCAAACGCTTCCGTGGTGGTATGGGGTTGCAGCCGTGCATCCAGCAAGCGGCGGAACTCCGATGCCGGGACGTAGACGAGTTCGTCGCTGGTGACCCGGTCTAGCTGTTGTTCACCCAATGGCGGTCTCCGGCGAGCGCAAGGACCCGCCGCTCGGTCCGTACGGCACGTGCGACACCGGCGGCAGCTTCACCTCGCCATCGGCAAGCAGCCGCTCGGCCACCATCCAATCGTGCCGATCATTAATATCGAATCCCTCGTAGCCTTCGGTCAGAAAAGGCACCAGGACGTCGCCGGCAATCGTGCGCCCTTCGAATACCACGCGCGTCCACGCGATCTCGAGCGAAGCATTCTGCACGTAGATCGCCGGCAGCGCCTGGTACGGCGTGCTGTGCCACGGCTGCCCTGCCGGTCCGCCTTCGCCGCCCTGCGGCTTCGGCCGAGCATGCGCCGGGAGGAGCAGCGGCGACATCCGGTCACCGTCCACAATCCACATCTTGCCCGGATGCTGCGCGCATCTCTCAACTGCACGTAGCGAATCCACGCCATTCTGCGCGATGAAGCGTGCCCACGCGCGACGGATCGTCGCAGAGGTCCGAAACGGGCTCGTCGGACGCAGCAGACTGAAACAGTCCCACTGGCGACCCATCCGCTTCAGTCCGGTCAGCGTGTACTCGAGCCACTCGATATCCGGCGAGGTGTCGCCGGCAAACCGCGGCGGCCGCAGAAACGGGACCTCGGCGCCGTAATGCCGTGCGACTTCGGCGATTTCCTCCGAGTCGGTTGAAACAATGACCGACTCGAACACGCCGCTGTCGAGCGCCGGGGCGATCGTATAGGCGATGAGCGGATGCCCTCCAAGCACGCGCACGTTCTTGCCGGAAACCCGCTTTGAACCCTGTCGTGCGGGAATGAATGCGACCGCTGAAGGCATCGTTCTGGCGGTTCTAGACGACGCCAAATCCCAAACCCCAAGTCCTGAATTCCAAGAACGTTATACCTTGCCGGGATCGTGGTTGATGTACACGGTCTTCAGGTCCGAATAGACGTCCAGGGTCTGCGTGCCCGCCTCACGCCAGCCGTTGCCCGATTGCCTCAGGCCGCCGAACGGCATGTGCGGCTCGCTCCCGTACGTGCCGCCGTTGACGACAGCCACGCCTGACTGGATCCGTCCGATGAACGCCATCGCCCGGTTGAGGCTCTGCGTGTGAATGGAGGCGGTCAGACCGAACGGCGAATCATTGGCGAGCGTGATCGCTTCATCGAAACTCTCCACACGATAGAGGCAGGTGATCGGACCGAACAGCTCGCTGCGCGAGATTTCGTCGTTCGGCCCGACCTGCTCGATGATCGTCGGCGCGACGAAATACCCGCCGCCATAGGCGTCGCCGCTGAGACGGTGTCCCCCGGTCAGCACCACCGCCCCCGCGGCCCTGGCCCGCTCCACGGCGGCGAGCATCGCGTCCATCTGCCCCTGGTTGATGACCGGTCCGTAGTCGTCTGTATCACTCGTTCCTACCTTGAGCTTGCCCACAGCGTCCACGAGCAGCTGCTTGAACTTGTTGTAGACAACGTCGAACACGATGATGCGGCTGCCAGCCGCGCAGCGCTGCCCCGCATTGCTGAAGGCGGATCCCAGCGTCCATGTCACCGCATTCTGCAAATCCGCGTCGTCGCAGACGATGAGCGGATTTTTCCCTCCAAGCTCGAGGCAGGTCTTGGCAAGACGCCGTCCCGCGGTCTCGGCAATCCACCGGCCCACCTCGCAGGAGCCGGTAAAGCTGATCACCGCCACGTCTGGATGCTCCACGAGCGGTGCCCCCGCTTCCTCGCCGAGACCATGCAGCGTCGTATAGACACCGTCGGGCACGCCGGCTTCCCGCGCCAGGACGCCGAAGGCCCAGGCCGACAACGGCGTATCCTCGGCGGCCTTCATAATGGCGGCGTTTCCGCACAACAGCGCCGGAAAAGCCTTCCAGGCGACGTTGGCGATCGGCGTATTGGCGGCGATGATGAGGCCTGCCACACCAAGCGGCTGCCGTACCACCATGGCCGCCTTGTTCGGCACCGCGCTTGTCGTGGTCTGGCCGTAGAATCGCCGCCCCTCGCCAGCGACGAAGAAGCCCATCTCAATGGCCGCATCGGTCTCGCCGAGCGCGTCCTTGCGCGACTTCCCCGTCTCTTGCGCGACCAGTTCCGCGATCGCGGTACGACGGTCGCGCATCAAGAGCGCAAGCTGACGAAGGATGTCGCCGCGCTTGACGACGGTCGTGGCAGCCCAGGCGGGCTGCGCCTTCTTGGCCATCTCGACGGCAACCTGCACGTCGGTGGCAGTAGACCTCGCGACCTGGCAGATGGCGCGGCCGGTGGCAGGGTCAATCTTGGTGAACGTGCGGCCACCGCTCGCGAGTGCGTCGTGACCACCGAGATGATTCGGGATAACAGATGGAATTGCCCGGAGGTCGTTTCCGCCGGCCCGTGATGCGATCAATACGTTCATTTCAAGAGACCGAACACGAGGCACGTCAGCATCGAGTGTTTGGGATCACGGCGTGGGCCAAGACCATGTCACATCTCGAACGCACGGGCGATAGTAAGCTACCAGGCGGTAAAGCCGCCGTCGACACGGAGCTCGTGTCCCGTCACGTACGACGAGGCCGCAGAAGCCAGAAACACCAGCGGCCCCTTGAGATCCTCCGGTCTGGCCATCCCGCCGAGCGGCACGCGCGCGTCATACTTCGCCCTGAACTGCTCGTCCTGCCCCCCCAGCACGCCACCCGGAGACAGCGTGTTGACCCGCACGCCACGTGGGCCCCAGAGCGTCGCGAAATAATTCGTCATGTTGACCACCGCGGCTTTGGACGCGCCGTACGCGGGGGACTTCAGGAACGGAAGGTCGCCCGGCAAATGATCGTAGAAGCGTTGGTCCGGGGCCACCGACGCGTACAGCGATCCGATGTTGACGATCGACCCGCTCCCCCGCGCGGCCATCCTGGCGCCGACGACCTGCGTCACCTGAAACGTGCCGAGCAGGTTCACCTCGACCATCCGGCGGAACTCTTCGACCGGCCACTGATCGATCCGGGACCGGTTACCGCCGGAGTCTGGCGGCTGATCGACGCCTGCGTTGTTGACAAGAATGGCCGGTTCCCCCAGTTGACGAACCAGCGCCTCGACGGCAGCCTCAATCGACCTGCGGTCGGTGACATCGCAGTCGAAGCGGCGGAGCCGCTCGCCGGCGGTGTCCTTCAGCTTCTTGTACGCCGCGGACACTGGAGCACCGGCCAGCTCCAGCGCCGCCACGCGTGCGCCGGCGTCGACCAGAGCCTCGACCCAGACCGGCCCCAGCTTCCCGCACGCGCCCGTAACAACGGCGATCTGATCATCGAGCCGGAACAACCCGCCGGTCACGAACGGGCAAACTCGGCGCTCGGCTTGCTCAGCATCTCGAATGACAGGAAGTCATCCTCGTACAACGGCGTGAGCGTGATACGCCCGACGACCTTGTCGAGCTCGTAGGGCGGAATCCCGCCACCCGGTGATTTCATGACGATGTCATCCGCGGCGAGGACGTGCCCGGCGGCCAGGTCGCGCGCGACGACGAGGCTCTTGCCCATCTTGATTATCGGAGCCTTCTCGCTGTCATAGATCTTCTTGACGCCATCCCCGAGCGCCTTACATGTGCGCTCGAGGTCGCGAACCATCTTGCGCAACCCGACCGGCTCGAGAGAAAACGCGTGATCGGTTCCCTTCATTGCGCGATTCAACGTGAAGTGCTTCTCCACGATCCGCGCGCCCAGCACGTACGCCGCGACCGGCATCGCGATGCCGTTGTCATGTCCGGAATAGCCAATCACGGCGCAGGGAAACCGCTCGCGGTATTGCTCGATAACCCGTAGGTCCAGCTCCTCGAACGACGCCGGGTAACCGGCCGTACACTGCAGGATCGCGAGTTGCGGGTTGACGGGCACGATCGTGTCGTACGCCCGCTGCACGTCCTCAATGCCCGCGCCGCCGGTCGAAAGGATCATGGGCTTGCCGAAGCTCGCCACGTGCTTCAAGAGCGGGGTGCTCTTGAGGTCGCCCGAGGCGATCTTATAAGCGACGACACCGATCTCCTCGAGGAGATCAGCGCTTGCGATGTCGAACGCAGTCGAGAAGAAGTCGATCTGGAGCTCGCTGGCGTACGCCTGCAGTGCCCTGTACTCCTTGGCGCCGAACTCGAGAAACTCCCGGTGCTCGCCGTAGGTAGCGCCAAAACTGTTCTCGTTGTCATACGGCTTGTGATAGGCGGCCCTCGTGTACAACCCTCGGTTGTCGCGCTTCTGCAGCTTGACTGCGTGCGCGCCGGCCAGCTTGGCCTCGCGAAACAGCTCGCGTGCCTTCTCGACGCTCCCCTGGTGATTGTGACCGATCTCCGCGACGACGTAGCACGGCGTCTGGTCGCCGATCTCGTGCCGGCCAATTCTAAGTGTCCCTGCCAAATCGATCTCCTTACGCGGGGGCCGAAGCCCGGCGCGACGTTAGGCGCGCACGGCCGGCCGCAACTGCGCGACCAGCTGCTCCCATCCGTACTCGGCGCGCGCGATGTCCCGCGCAGCGCGCCTGATGCGCTCGGTCAGTTTCGCATCGGGCAATCGATCACACCGCCCGATGTCGATGACGTTCTTCATATGGACGAGCCCCGCGGGCGAGTGCTCGTCGAGATTCGTGATGACAGCGCAGCCGCATTCCATGGCGGCGTTAACGCTGGTGTTGTTCGCCCGGAGCCCTTTTTCGAAAAAGGCTGCCAGAAACGTGCAGTCCATCAAATGGTTGAAGACTGCGGTATCGGACAGATACCCCATGAAATAGACCTGCCCGTTGAAGATGGCCTGCAGCTCCTCGAAACGCACGACGAAGGAGCCGTCGAAGCTCGTGTTCTCGTGAAGCGCTGTGGAGACATAGACCGAGTAGCTGTGGCCGCTCGCCTCGAGCAGGTCGCGAAGGCGGCGATACAGGGGCACGCGGATCTTGTGCGCCATGCCAAATGTAAACACCGAGAGATCGGTCCGCTGGAACCGCTGGGGGCTCAGAATCGTCCCGGGACAGAACAGCTCGTGGATATCGGGACGAGCGGGACGAAGCTGCTCGAATAGCTCGCGGTTGCCGCAGTACACCCGCGCCGCCGCCGCCACCAGGCGCTTCTCGATGACACTGCCGTCGAATGCGTGAAGAAAGAGATCGAAGCGGCCTGCATGCGCGGCGCCCCACACGTCGAGGTCGGCGGCGTCGCGATCGGTGAATTCGGAGAGCTTCACCGAGAACAGCGGCCGCCGGTAATCGCCGAGCTCGACGGCACGGATTCCGACGACCGGCACGTCGAGATGACGCGCGAGAATCGCGTTGAATTTCGCGATCCCGCACGTCCACGGATTGAGGTGGTATCCGGCGATACAGTCGATCATGCTGATGGGTCTTACGGGCCGCCCAGCCGAACCCTCTGGAGCGGGCATCCATTTTACATGAGCCCTTTCCGAGGTCGGTCAGCACCGCATTCGGGGCCGAGTGAGGCCTGTTCCCGTCAACGGAAGCACGGCCCGAGCGTTCGTCACCGCAACCGCCCTTCGAGAAGATGGAGGCGGTCCCCCGCCCGAAGGTCCAACGTGGTGAAACGGGCGGCGCCGGCCGCGCGGTACGCCTGGCGGGCCACCAAAAGATGAGGCGTCAGCAGCCGGTCGTCCGCAAAGACCGCAACGGTCGGGACGCCGAGCATCGGAGCCAGCCACGCCAGGCTTCCGCACGTGCCGATGAACTGCTGCGCGCCGGCGATGACCTCGGTCTGAATCCCGAGGTTCACACGCGGTGTCAGCGTGCCGTGCAGCGTACGCACGTTCGGTAGGCCGTCGAACAGATAGTCCCGGTGCTCGTCGACGACGATGCCGGCATCGAGCACGACTACCGGCCGCTGTTCGGCGATTCGGGACACGAGCGTGCGGAGGGCACGGCGCGTGGCGTCGGAGTCGGGCAGGGCGGTTCCCGTGTAGAACTTGGCCGCGACGTACTCGGCAGGAAGATCGAGTGCCGCAGGTGGCGGGGGTGGATGCCGCTCGAAGCGTGTGTGCTGCCAGAGGTAGTCGATGGATCGGTTGCCCAGCCAGAACTGCCTGAACAACCGAAACAGCAGCGCCGGATGAAACACGTGGATCTCCGAGTACCCGAAATGGCGCTGCACACGCGCCAGGATCTCGCGATCGAACACCCCGAGACCGGACTGCTTCTGACCGCCCCCCTCGGTTTCGCTGCGGCGCGTCGCGTTTCGCTCCACGAACTCTTTGAGCGTGAAGAAATCGAACAGGTCGACGTACCGGCCGGCGAGTCCCGAATACCACTGGTCCACGCCCCCGCGCGACAGGGCGACGATGCGTTGCGGGTCGATGCGAAACACGTCCTCGAACCACCGCAGAAAAGGAATCCAGTAGAGCGCTTCGTAGCCGACCTCGCCAAGCCAGGGACCAGCGACGATCGGCGCACGGCCTCGGGCAACCGCTGCGATTGCCCGTGTGATCCGCAGCTCGTCCCTGTGGTGCCCGAGCTGCTCGCGCACTCGCTGCGCGCGCCGCGCCGCGCGCACGACCGGCGTCTGGAGGCGCAGCGCGCGCCGGACGATCTTTAACCCGATATTGCGAGCGGCGAGCGCTGGATTACGACTCATGTGCGGATCCGCCGTGCTGTGCACGCGGCCTTCTCTACACCGGGACGGCCGCGAGCGCCCCGGCAATCTCGGCGATCTGCTGCTCGCGAAGCTCGGGAAACATCGGCAGCGACAGAACATCGGCGGCAACCGCCTCGGCGACGGGGAAATCGCCGCGACGATAGCCGAGATCCGCGTACGCCGGTTGAAGATGCGCGGGGATCGGATAGTGCACGCCAGTCTGGATCCCGCTCGTCCGCAGGTGTTGGCGACAGGCGTCGCGACGGCGCACGCGAACGGCGTATATGTGATAGACGTGCCGGCTGTCGGCGCGAGCGTACGGCGTGACCAGGTCGCCGCCGGAGAGACGCCGGCCGTACTCGACGGCGTGACGACGGCGCGCCTCCGTCCAGTCTTCGAGTCGGCGCAATTTCACTCTGAGGATGGCGCCCTGGATACCGTCCATGCGGTAGTTGAAGCCCTTGAACGCGTGCTCGTACCGTCGCTCCTGGCCCCAGTCGCGCAGGACGCGGATGCGGTGTGCATATTCCGGGTTGCTGGTTACCACGGCGCCGCCCTCTCCGTACGCACCGAGGTTCTTTCCCGGATAGAAGCTGAAGGCCGCGAGGTCGCCCAGCGAGCCGCACCGCCGGCCCTTGCAGTCGGCACCATGCGCCTGCGCGGCATCCTCAATCACAATCAGGCCGCGGGCACGCGCAATCTCGAGGATCGAGTCCATGTCGGCCGGCTGCCCGTAGAGATGCACGGGCAGGATCGCCTTCGTGCGCGTCGTGGTCGCGCGCACGATCAACGCCGGATCAATCGTGTAGGTGCGCGGGTCGATGTCGACGAGCACGGGACGCGCGCCGGTGTACTGAATGGCGGCGATTGTCGCGATGAATGTGAACGGCACGGTGATGACCTCGTCACCCGGTCCGATGCCCGCGGCGAGCAGCGCCAGGTGGAGGGCGCTCGTTCCCGAGTTGACAGCCACCGCGTCGCCGGCGTTACAGAAGCGGGCGAACTCGCGCTCGAACGCCGCGACTTCCTCGCCGAGGACGAACTGCGTGCTGTCGAGCACGCGGAGCACGGCCTCGTCGATCTCGGTCTTGATGCTTCGGTACTGTGCCTGCAGATCAACGACCGGAATCACTTGTCACCACTCCTCCGATGCCGACCAGCCGACCTGGTCCCGCCTCGATCCGGTCGCCGACACCGCCCGGCCGGCGTCGAGGTGACTGGTTCGCGGGCGACGGTCCTCAATCGGTCAGCTTCTCGAGAACGAGCACGCGCCCCTTGCCGCTCCAGTCCATCCGCGCTTCGAGATCGGGCCGCGATCGGCAGCCTTCGAGCACGAACATCAGCCGCAGCATGTCCTTGTTGAGTAGCGTGATATGCGTAGGATCGACGTCAAACTGGGTCGTGAAGTCGAGCAGCGACGCGGGGTTGGGATGAAACCGTGTCGTGACGTACACAAACCTCGAGCTCATCCGGACGATGTTCGCCACCGCCCGCCGCACCTGAAGCACGGTGAGGTGCTCCATGACCTCACGGCAGATCACGAGGTCGTAGGCACCCGCAGGCTTCAGCGCCGGATCGGTGACCTGTCCGACCGCGATGCGGTCGCGCACCTGCGGCGTGGCGAGGCGCAGGCTGCTCTCGCTGAAGTCGATGCCGTCGCAGTCGACTCCCAGCTCCCACAACAAGTGCATGAGCGCACCCGGCCCGCACCCGAGGTCGAGCGCCTTGACCGGGTGAAACACTTCTTTGATAAGAGCCGGATTCCTGGCCTCGATCTCCCGGCGCTTCTCGAGCGAATAGTTGTTCCCTTCCGCACGCCAGTCCCCCGTGAAGTACTCGGCGTCGTAATGCCCCGCCTGAACCGCGCGCTGCTCGAGTACCCGTTGTTCGAACTCGGTGATGGTCATCAATGGTTCTGTTCCGGAAACGAATAGTCGCGAAGAATCCTGCTGGAGGACTCCAGCACGGTGTCCAGGTACACGATGTCGATGGCGTAGAGTCGGCAAATCTCGGTCTGCGCCGGCGGAAGCCTGCCCCTCCAGTCGGCGCCCTTGATGTAGTACCGAGGCCTCAACTCGCGAAGCACGGTCTCGGTGTCGTAGCGGTTGATGTGCGTGTAGGCGATGTACCGGATGGCATCGATGATGGCGGCGCGCTGATCCTCGGGAAGAAACACGGGATGTTTCGTGCCGACGTAGGCGTCCGATGACAAGTTGCAGAGGACCGGGGCGCCAAGCTGCGAGGCAGACCGGAAGTACTCGATGTGGCCGCGATGCAGGGGATCGAATCCACCGTCGACCATCCCGACCTGGCCCGCCAGCGTGTGAAGTCGATCGAACGCGATGATCATCCTAGTGGGCTGTCCGGACTGGTGGAGTACCAGTCACAACGAGCCTTCGAGGACGAGCTGCGGGTCCCGACAACGGAGCGGCCCGGCTGTGATTCCGAGGAAATACACCACTAGTGCGGGCGCGTCAGGCGGTCGGCTGGACGAGCAGCCCCTTCTGCTCGAGCTCCGACAGTGCCCGGTCGAACAGATCCACCGCTCCATCGGGGGAAGTCCTGGCCCATGCGATCAGCTCGGCCATGCCCTCCTCCAGCGGAACCGTCGGCGTGAACCCGAGCCGGTCGCGCGCGAACGTGATGTCGGCGGTGTTGTGACGAATGTCGAACGTCCGTCCCCTATTGGTGACCAGCGGTTCGATCGATTTGCCGAGCAGCCTTGCCAGCGTACGCGCGACCTCCAGAATGGTGACCGTGTAGCCGGATCCCACGTTGACCGGAAAGAAATCGGCGCCGGGCTTCTCGAGCATCAGCGCCAGGCAGCGGACGGCGTCGTGAATGGACACGAAGTCACGCAGCTGCCCGCCGTCCTCGAACACGACGGGCTGCCGGTCGTTCAGAAGGCGGCTCACAAAGATGGCCGCCACGCCCGCGTACGGGTTGCTCAGGCTCTGGCGCGGACCGTAGACATTGAAGAAGCGAGGCGCGACGGCGGGAATGCCGTACGTCCTGCCGATGAGCAGCACCATCTCTTCCTGGTGGTGCTTGGTCATCGAATAGATGTTGTCGCGGTACAGCGCCTTGCTCTCCGGCGTAGGCACCGGGCGGAGCTCTGCGTCGCAGCGCGGACAGCGGTGTTCCCATTGCCGGGCGGCGAGCTGCGCCGCCGGGCGCAGCCCCGGCGCCTGGGGGCCGCACGCACCACATTCGTAAGCGCCCTCGCCATAGACGCCGATGGAAGACGCGACGATCACCTTCTCGACGTGATGCCGCTGGTTGACAAGGATATCGAGCAGCAGCGCCGTGCCGCGGGTGTTGATGTCGACGTACCGATCGACCTCATACATGCTCTGACCGACGCTGACGGCCGCAGCCAGATGCACGACCGCATCCGCCCGCAGTACGAGAGGCTGCAGCGCGTCGCGATCGCGGACGTCCCCGCGGACGTACCGTGCCTTGGCGTTCACGTACGACGGCCACGTGCCGGTGCGATGCACCTGGGAAACGAGGCTGTCGAGCACCACCACGTCGTACCCTCGGACCACGAGGCCGTCGACCAGGTGCGACCCGATGTAGCCGGCTCCCCCGGTCACCAGCACGTTCCTGATACTCATAGGTCGAATGTTGCCATTCGCGGTGGTCGGTGGCGGCTCATTGTACTGTCCGTCCACGATGGGTCGCTGCGGAGGCGAGTTCAGGGACGAGATCGAGCGTATCGACGGCTGCGAGATCGATCGTCGTAAACAGCGCGGCGTCCATCAGCCGGTACGCGTGTTTGGCCGCAAACAGGTGTGGCACAAGAAATCGATCGTCCGCATATACGCCAATCGTGGGGGTCCCCAGCATCGGCGCGAGCCACGCGAGGCCGCCGCAGGTACCAAGAAACAGCGACGCCCCGGCGATCACGCGCGTCTGAGCAGCAAGATTCGTTGCGGGCGTCAGCCGTTCGCGCAGACGAATCACGTTCGGCGTCCCCTCGAACAGGAAGTCGCGGTGATCGTCGAGGCTCAGCCCGGTGTCAAGGACCACCACGAGCATCTCGTCCGCCACGCGCGACACCAACTCGCGCAGGACACGCCGGCGGTCGGGCGTGTCGGGTATGGCGGGCCCAGTGTAGAACTTCACGGCGGCGAACCGCGGCGGCAGCCCCTGCAGATCGCCCGCCGGGGACACCATGCGCTCAAACCGCATGTGCTGAAGAAAGAAATCAAGCGAGCGATCGCCGAACCAAAAGCGCCGAAACAGCCGGAACATGAGCGACGGGTGGCAGAGCCGCGGCGGGCGTCCATTTAGGTGTCGCGCCGCGATGCGCTCGACGATATCCGCGTCGAATTCGCCGGGCGAGAGCTGCTTCTGGTCGCCGCCCGCGCGCCGAGCCACGTTCCTTGCGGCGAATTCTTCGGCGCCCACAAGATCCAACAACTCTACGTATCGGCCGGCGATGCCACGGTACCAGTGACCGACCCCGCCGCGCGAGACGGCAACCAGGCGATCGGGCGAAATTCCGTAGCGATCGACCATCCAAGTCAAGAATGGCCGCCAGTAGAGCACCTCGTACCCAACCTCCGACAGCCACGGTCCCACGAGAATCGGCTCGCGGCCTCGAGCGAGCGCCGCAAGCTGGCGCTCGACCCTCCGCTGTTCCAACCACGGCTCGACGGCGTGCTCCCTGAACCGCGCCGTGTGCTTGCGCGCGCGCGTGGCGGCTCTGTGGAAGCGCAGGGACAGAGCGCGCGTTTCGGTGGCCGCCCGACGGCCCGCACGTACGGCGGAGGCGAGGCCCTTCCGCCCCGAGCGCCCCAGGCGCTGCATTCGCTTCACGACGTGACGGCCGAGCCGACCCACACGGTTCGCGGCCACACCCGCGACATTTACCGCCACCGCGAGCACGTTCACGGCAGGGGCTGCACCTGCCCCGATACGACCTGTCGCGAGGTGAGCGTCAGGCCGAGTGGGTCGAGGGCGCTCAAATCGAGCGGCGAGAAGCGTCCGCCGCCCAGCACATGAAAGAGACGCCGTGCGGCGTGCAGATGCGAGTGCAGGAAGCGCGCATCGGTGAACACAGCTGTGCTGTCGACGCCGAGCATCGGCGCGAGCCACGCAAGACTGCCGCAGGTCCCTACGAACGCACGGGCGCCGGCGATGATCCGCGTCTGCACGCCCAGATTGGTCCGCGCATCCAGGAGCGCCCGCGCAGTCACAATGCGGCCGCCGTGCTGAAACGTATAGTCAGCGTGATCGTCAAGATCGAGCCCGGTGTCGAGCAGTACCACGGACCATCGTTCGGCAATCGCCTCGACCAGCTTCCGAAGCAGTGCACGGTTAACAAGGGTATCGGGCAGTGATCGCGCAGCATAGAACTTCACCGCGACGTACTCGTCGGGCAGCGCCAGCGCGCGAAGGTCGATTGCGGGCGCGACCAGGCGCGCGTGGCGTGTGTGGCTGTCGAGAAAGCCGAGCGGCCGATGACCGGACCAGAACGACTTGAACAATCTGTACATCAAGGATGGGTGCAGCACCCTCACATCGCCAGAGCCGATCCGCATCCGGATACGGTCGACGAGCATCCGATCCAGATCCGACAATCCGAACTGCTTGTTCGTGCCCTCTCGATCGCTGCGATCGGTGTTCCGCGCCGAGAACTCCGCGAGCCCGATTTCGTCGAAGATGTCGGCGTAATTGGAGGTGATGTCGGCATACCACGATCCGACGCCGCCCCGCGAAACGACGAACAAGCGCTCCGGATCGATTCGAAACGCGGCCTTCACCCACCGGACAAATGGGACCCAGTACAGCACTTCGTAACCGACCTCCGACAGCCAGGGCCCCACGATGATCGGTGCCGTGCCGGATACCACGCGCTCGACCTCGCGCTCGACGCGCCACTCCTCCCTATAAGTGCTCCACTGCTCGTGCACGCGGAGCGCTCGGTACCGACAGCGTACGAGAGGCTTGCGGAGGCCTCGCAGCCGGCGCGCCGCCTTCCTGAGAAGGCCAGCACTCCGCACGGCTGCGTCGCGGGTGCGACGGCTGGCGATCTTGATGCTCCGGCGGGTGCCGGCAAACAGACGCCGCTTCGTCTGCCGCGCCAGGGTGTCGAACCGCTGCCAGGCGAGGCTGTTCATCGAGGTCCGCCGGCATCAGGCCAGACACCCGCTTCACGTACTGCCAGCAGCGGCTGTGATGAGAGCTCCGCAAACACGTCGGTCGCGAGAGCGAGATGGCGGGCCGAGAAGCCACCCTCGATCGAGTAGTAGGCAGTTGACGGAACGCCGTGGAACGGCGCGAGGTACGCAAACCCCCCGTACGTCCCTACCCACGCCTTGGCGTTCGCGACGATTTGCGTCTGCAGCGCAAGATTGCTGGCCGGATTCAGGTCCGCGCGGATCCCATGCGCCGCGAGGGTTTCCTCCTCCTCCCACCCTTCGTGGTCGTCCAGCGCCAGTCCGGTCGACAGCGAGACGACGGACCCTCTCGCCCGCAGCGCGTGCAGGACATCGCGTGCGAACGCCCGGTTCCGCTCGGTCGCAGGGAAGGAATCGTTGTAATAGAACTTGACGGCCACGTACTCGCGCGGCAGCCGCGACAGCAGTTCCTCCTGCGGCGCCGATCTGAGCGCGCGGAACCGCGCGTGGCGCCGCACCCAGTCGGCGGTCGTGTGCCCCCACCAATACGGACGAAACACCCGGAACATCGTCGAGGGGTGCAGGATCTGCCTGTCGTGCCCGTCGATCGCGGAGAGCACCGGTCTCAGCAGCTCGCGGTCGAATGCCGTCATGGCGATCTGCTTCTGTTCGCCGAGCTCGGCCGATCGCCGTTGGTTGCGTGCGCGGAAGTCGCCAATGCCGACCTGATCGAAGACGTCGTGGTACCGGGACGCAATGTGCGTATACCAGTCGCGGGTGCCGCCCCGTGACATGACGACGAGCCGCTCACGAGGGACCTCGAAGCGCTCGGCAAACCAGGCCAGAAACGGAATCCAGTACAGCAGCTCGAAGCCGACCTCACCGAGCCATGGACCGGCCACGATCGGCCCCCGGCCGCGTACGAGACGCGCGAGCTGTCCGTGCACGCGCGCGCTGGTCCACTCGCCAAAACCGCGGCTCAGCCGCAGCTTCCATGTCCGCGGCAGGATCGGCGCCGCGCCGAGCTGAATCGCGCGAAAGCGGGGCCCCCAACGCGCACGCCTGCGCGTTGGGGTGCCAAGCGCCGGGGATGCCACGGTCACTTCGCTGCCCGCTCCCGCAGCAGGCGCTCGGCAGCCGCCCAGTCACCCGGTGTGTCAATGGTGATCGATTCCTCGGCGGGCACGATAAGCGGAAGACAGTGCGGCCCGTAAATGTTTCCGTGGCGGGCCAAGGTGGCCCGCCAGAACACATAGACCGTGCCGTCGCGGACGAACGCCGCCCGTGCATCCTGACGGCGCGTCAGGCGTTCGCCTCCCGGCAGGAACGGCTTCAGCTCGCCATCCGCGATGCGCATGACGTAATCAGGAGACATGTGCCTTGGCAGCTCGACCACGCTCACGACTGAATCGGCGCGGCTGTCGCGCAGCCGCGTGACGGCGGCGCGCACGTGCGCCGGCTGACGCAGAGGAGCTGTCGGCTGCAGCAGCACGATGATTTCAGGGGCCCACCCCTCTGCTTCGAGCGCCTCGACGGCGTGCTGCACGACCGGCAGCATGGGCGTCTCGTCCGCCGCCAGCGCCGACGGCCGGACGAACGGCACTTCGATCCCGGCGCGGCGTCCTTCCTCCGCGATTTGAGGTGAGTCTGTCGAGACGATCACACGATCGACGACGCCCGATTCGCGCGCGACCGCGGCGGCGCGGTCGACGAGTGACTGCCCCGCGAGCGGCATGAGATTCTTGCCTGGAAGTCCCTTGGAGCCGCCGCGCGCGGGAATCAGGGCAAGCACAAGTCCTGTCATCACTGCGGACGTGACGCGTTCCGCACGAACCCAATCTCCTGACACAGCGCCTCGACCGCGGTGGCCGGCGGCGGCTCCACTCGCGGCGTCGCCGGACGGCACACGTATCCGACATGAAGACGGTCGGCCTCGCAGTCGACCGCCGCAATCCTGGCGCGCCGGTCGGTCAAGACCCTTGTCACAATCGGGTGCGTTCGACGCTCAATATGTGAGCCGTTTCTCGATCTTGATCTCGCGTTCGGCAAGGCACGCGGCAATCCGCGCGCCGGCGCGGCCGTCACCGTAGATTGCGTCGCGCTCAGGCCGCCCGCCCGAGAGGTGTCGCCGGGCTGCCTCGACGATGGCATGCCGATCGTGATCGACGTCGATGACATTGGCGCCGCGCTCTCGGCCCTGCTGCCGGGTGCCGATGTTGACCGCCGGCACGCCGAGATACGAACATTCGCGTATAGCGACGCTGGAATTCCCGACGATGCCTTTCGAATGCACGAGCAGTCGAAGGAAATCCTCAGGGGCCATGTTGCGGAACAGATGAATGCGGGCTTGATGCTCGCGCTCCCGAAACATCCGAATACCCTTGGACGTGCCGTCGGAGCCGGCATCCGGGTTGGGCCAGAACCACAGCGTCGGCAGGTCAAGTGTCTTCACCGCGTACAGCGTCTCCTGCACCTGCCGCAGCGCTTCGTCGTACTCGGTGGTGACCGGATGCTGCATCACGACGAGGTAGCCGTTGGATAAGTCGATCCGCTCACCAACGCCACCGTACCTTTCGAAAACATCGAAGTCGAGTTCCGGCCGGCGAGCTATCTCCGCCGCGATGTCGATCGACGGACAACCGGTTTGCACGACCGCGTCCGGATCCTCGCCGAGGCGGATGACCCGTTCGCGCGCGAGCTTCGTGGACACGAGGTGCAGGTTCGACAGCTTCGTCACGGCGTGCCGCACTTTTTCGTCGATCGATCCGGTCACCTCGCCGCCCTGCACATGGACGACGGGAATGTTCATGTACGACGCCGCCACCGCCGTAGCGAGCGTCTCGTACCGGTCGGCTACCGTCACCACGGCATCGGGCGCCAGGTTGTCGAAGACGGTCGCCAGCTCCACCAGGCCGAGCCCGGTCGACTTGGCTGACGTCACGAGATTCTCGCCTTCGAGCACCATGTACACGCGCGTCTTGATCTCGAAGCCGTCGCTTTCGATCACCCGAATCGAGTTGCCATAGCGGTCGAGCAACGCCGACGCGCCCACGACGAGCTGCAGCTCGAGATCGGGGTGGGCGTCGATCGCCTTGAGCGCCGACCTGATTCGCGAGTAGCTGGGACGGGCGGTGACGAGTACGCAGATCTTCTTTTTCCGGCTCATCCTGCGTGCGATTCCTCCAGATCGTCTTCATGCAGCAGTTCGTTCGCCGTCACCGCGCGGCGAAGGCGCCGGCCCACCAGATCGGGGAGCCGGGGGCCGGGAATGCCGGTGCCCGGTTTCTTCGCCGCCAGGTCGTCTTCACGCAACACCGTGCCCGCGGGCAGGTCGGTGCGAGCCACCACGCTGCGTGTAAAAATGTCGCGCAGCGGCTGCATCTCGACAGCCAGCGCATCCTTCTCCACCGGCGACGCCAGCATACGTTCGATGAAACGGACGCCCTCGACGAGCTGGCGCAGCTCGTCGAGCGTCACCGACGCGGGCACGTCCGGGCCGAACATCGCTCGATTCATGGTCACGTGCACTTCGAGAAGCTCGATGCCGAGCGTCGCGGCCGCAAGGCCCGCGTACATCGTTCCCGAATGATCCGACAGCCCGACGGGGCAGCCGTACCGCGCGCGCAGCACGGGAATCATATTGAGTCCCACCCGCTCGGGAGGGCACGGGTACGCGGTGGTGCACTGCATCACCGCGACCTCGACGCCCGCGCGCCGCACGCGCTCGACCGCCGTGTCAATTTCGGCCAAGGGGCTCATCCCGCTCGACAGGATGACCGGCTTCCGTGTCGCCACCACGCGGTCGAGGAGCTGCGTATTGCCGATCTCCCCGGAGCCTACCTTCCAAGCCGGCATCCCCAGGGTGTTGAGCAAGTCGACCGCCTCGAGCGAGAACGGCGAGCTCAGAAATGTAATACCCCGCGTCCCGCAACGTTCGGCAAGACTGCGCCACTCTTCGGCGTTGAAGGCCGTCCGCAACCAGTAGGCGTAACGCGTGGCGTCTTGCTGGCTGAACTGCACGCGGAACGGCTCGGCAGGCGTGCTTTCGGCGGCCGCGACATGCGTCTGGAACTTGACGGCGTCGGCGCCGGCGGCGGCAATGGCATCGATAAACGCATGGGCCAGCCCGAGGCTGCCGTCGTGCGCCATCGCGACCTCACCAATGATGAAGCAACGATCCTTTGCGAGCTTGAATCCACGAGCGCTCATGATCGCGACGCCGCGCCGCCGCCCGCCGCCGTCGTCAGGACGCGGCGGACCGCCGTTTTCAGCTGCGCTACGCGCTGTCGCCGCCGTTTAGTGCGGTAGCGCTCCTCTTTGGCCGTCTCTCTGGACCGGCGCTCCTCGTCACGCCTCCGAATGCGCACCTGCTTGCGCTCAATCCGCTGCGCGCGATCCCGCTCCTCCACCACGCGCGCCGCTTCGAGCGTCAGCCATCGCACCGACGGCGTATCCGCCGCGGCGTACCAGGCGAGAGCCACGCGTGCCCAGGCTCGATCGCCGAAGCTCCGGCCGGGCAGCGCGGGCGGCGGGCTCGTGGCCTGGGACTCGAGCGCCTCCACAAAAGCGGGGGTGGCAGCGCTGTCGAGGCCGTGCGGGCGAATGAACCGCTTCACGAATGCGGTGTTGTGATTGGGGAGACGGCCCGCCAGCGCCGCATCGAGCTGCCTCACGTGGCTATCCAGATCCGTCGCCACATGCAGCAGCGCGTCCGGTCCGTCAAGCAGATAGCGAAAGTGGAGCGTGCCGGCCTGGTTCTCGCGAAACTCCGGCAACAACAGGGTCAGCAGGGGCCGGTCGACGATCGCGCCCTCGATGAGCGCGCTCGTATTAAGCCCCACGACGGCCGCGGCGTGGTAGAGCGCATCGAAGTACTCGGCTCGCCCAGCCTCGTCAATCGGATGGCCACCGCGGAACGCGACACCATCCGGCAACCGGGTCGTGTCCCATTCGTGCATCCGCTGCGGGTGGGGCCGAACGAGAATGCCGGCACCGCTCACGAGCGGCAACGCCGATCGTCGCAGGTGCTCCGCCCAGCGGCACACAAACGCCGCTTCCGACGGGCTCCCGCGAAAGAGGGCCGAACAGACGTAGAGCACGAACGGGTGTGCGGGATCGAGCCCGGCGCCACGACAGAATTGCTCGCGCGTGCGGCTCGGGGGCCGGTCAAACCAGTGGTCGAAGCACTGGGCACCCGTCACCACGATTCGCTCGGCGGGGACACCATGCAGCACGATGGCCTCGCTCCGCTGCGTCTCATTCCACACCAACACGCGATCGGGGCACTGACGGAGGCGGGCCTTGCTTGTCAGATGGTCCCAGCTCCACACCGCCAACGCGGTTCTCAGCCGGCGCCGCTGCGCGCTCCTGAGAAGGTCCAGCTGTGGCGACCCAAGCTCGATGAGCGGGCTCAGCAGGACGAGGTCCGGCTGCTGTTCGGCGAGCCAGCGGTCCATGGCGGCATCGGTCGGAATCGCCCGATCCAGTGCATCGAGTCCGCGTTCGACGAACCACCGCCCGGGCCAGCGCGCGACGGCAACGGCAAGTCGAGGCGTGCGCTCCCACGCGCGTTCTCTGATCTTCGGGGCCTCGTCATACAGGGGGGACGCGTAGCGCAGGTAGTCGAGCGAGCGCCGAATGGACGTGGCGATCGCAAACCACCGCTCGTCGGCCCGTGGCGGCACCTCGCCGATGGTGACAAGCGGCGATGCCGCGGCGAGCCGTTCGACCAGCTCGCGGCCACCCAGTGCTTCGTCGCGCTCCGCGGCGAGATGGATGCGATGGCCCCGATCGGCCAGCCGCCGCACTACCCCGTCGAAGTTGCGAAAGTACGTAAAGTGCCGCGCGACGAAGAGCAGTTTCACGACACGCACCGCTGGTGAGGTTGCCACTTCAGGTTCATGGTCCTGTCACCGCAGCCGCCGGCCGGATCCTGTCCTTGAGGCCCGACGCATCAGCTCCCGCGAACCCAAAGCGGACAACGTCGAGGTCGCGAACGTCGAGGGCAACGAACGCGCCTCCTCGCAGACTCGAGAAGACCCGTTTCGCCAGCTCCAGGTGATCCCACCGGAACCCGGTGGGATGGGAGAAGAACGCGAGCGTATCCGTTCCGAGGAGCGGCGCCAGATAGGAGAAGCCGCCATAGGTCCCGACAAACGCAGTCGCGCCGGCGATGATCTTGCTCTGGATGTGCAGGTTGTTCTCGGGCGTTATTAGATGATCCACGGTATGCAGGCGGCCCCGAATATCAATCGGATAGTCCGTATGGTCATCGAAGCGATGCCCGGTGTGCAGCAGGACGACGTCGGTCGTCTTCGTCAGTTCCCGCAGGATCTGCGCGATCATCGCCCTGTTCTCCGATGAGTCGGGCAGCGCCATGTTCGAATAGAACTTGACCGCCACGTACTGCTCTGGCAGGTGGGCAGCCAGATCCCGCACTCCGACCGGGGGCAACTGCCTAAAAAGCGTGAAGGCTTCGACGAGCGTCACCGGCGCCATCTGACGCCAGTACACGTTGAACAAGTTGTACATCAGCGAGGGGTGCAGCAGCTTTGGCTTGTCGAGCGCCAGCTTCGTCGTTACGCGCTCGAGAATCGCGCGATCGAACGCGGACACGTCCATGTGCTTGAAACGGCCGCGATGCTGCAGGGTCCGCTGTTCGTTGAGCGTGCGGAACTGGTCCGGCGAATAGAACGACAGGACATCGATGTAATTGGGCGTGATGTGCCGGTACCAGGACGCACAGCCGCCGCGCGACACCACGAACAACTGCTCGTCACGCAGGCCGCCGTAGGCTTTGGCCCATGCGACGAACGGAATCCAGTAGAGCAGCTCGAATCCGGTCTCCGTCAGCCACGGCCCCACGATAATCGGTCTACGGCTGCGGCCGAGCAGCGTCACAGTCTCTTTCGTCTCGTCGACCTCCTGGATTCCCGGAAAGGTCAGGCTCTTGGCCGGGTCGCGCGGCTTCCCCAGCTTCGGGGTCAGATTGGCGCCCCCGACGACCTTACGACCGTCGTAGGCGCGCTTTCCCTTGATCTGCGCCGCTGCGAACGCCTTCAGTTGCAGCCAGAATCGCTTGCTGTAATGACGTACTGCCTTGCGGGTCTTGTAGCGCAGCTCCTTGCGCCATGACTGGGACGCCACCTTAGCGTGCATGATCAGGAGCCACGGGAACAGCAGCACACGATACAGCAGCGTCAGCACCGCGCCCGTGGAGTCCCCAGCCGTGCGGCCGAGACGGCCCTCGGCCTCAATGGCGTCGGCAAACCGCGGTGTCGCGGGCTCGTCGATGCCGAACGGCCGGATGAACGCTTCCGTGAAACGCCGGCTCTTCTCCGCGTGCACCACGGGAGACGCGACCGCGTCGCGCAGTTGCGACAGGTGCTCCTCCATGCTGCGCGACGCATGCAACAACCCGCCATTGACGTTTAGCAGGTAGTGGAAGTGAATCGTCCCTTCCTGATTCGCGGGCGATACGTCCGGCAGCAGAATCGTGTAGACGGGCCGGCCGACAAGACCCGCCTCGAGAAGGGCGCTGGTATTGAGGCCGACGACCGCGGCGCTGTAGTACAGCGAGTCGAAGTAGTCATTCTTCGCCTCGTCGTCGACGGGATGTGCGCCCCAGAACGCGACGTTGCGGAAATCCGTCAGGTCGGTGTTCTGCCACTCGTCCAGACGCGCTGGATGCGGACGGACGAGGATGCCGACCTCCTGCAGGTGGGGATCGTCGCTCGTGCGCAGCGCCTGAATCCACCGTTCGACGAGGTGCGCTTCGTTAGCGGTGCGGCGAAATAGCGACGAGCACACCCAGAGCACGTAGGGCTTGTCTGGATCGAGTCCGACGCGATCGCAGAAGGCGCGGCGCGTCAGGGCAGGCTGCCGGCCGAACCAATGGTCGTAGCATTGTGCGCCGGTGACGGTGACCAGGTCGGGCGGCACACGATGCAGCTCGACCGCTTCCTGTTTCTGAATCTCGTTCCAGACGACCACGCGGTTGGGCCATTGCCGCAGGAGCGATTTGCTCGACAGATGGTCCCAGCTTGCGACACACAGTACGGTACGAACGCCCGCTGCCTTCGCGCTGGCAAAGTGGTCGGCCTGGGGCGATCCGAGATCGACGAGCGGAGTGATCAGCATCAGATCGGGGTTTTGAGCCCGGATGAACGCGTCGAGTACCGCGCTCCGCGGAATGGCGCGCTCGAACCCGCGCAGGATCGCCGCCAGGAGCCATCGCCCGGCGCCCGCGCGCAGCAGCGGCAGGGCGGCAAGCGTGACCACCGCCATTGGCGCACGCTCGCGTGCACGCGTCCGTAGATGCTGCATCGCGACGTACCGTGAATCGAGAAACCGC
>JACPPO010000108.1 GCA_016190945.1 Acidobacteriota bacterium
ACCCCGCCCGTGCGACTGGGGAACGATCTCCTCCTTACCGGGTCGCTTCGCAGCCGAGCCGAGGTGTGGAATTGGTTTGAAGGCAGTGCCAATCACGACTACGCCTACTCCGGCAACCTCGCACGCGTCGCGCTCTCCCAGACGAAGAAGCGGTACGACTGGCAGGTCGAGTTCGCGGCTCCGTTCCTTCTGGGCTTGCCAGATGACGCGACGGCGTCGGCCCCGCAAGGACAGCTGGGTCTCGGTCCCAGTTATTTTGCGGCGAACCAGAACGATACAGAGACCGCGGACGTATTCGTCAAACAGGCGTCGATTCGCGTCACGAACCTCGGAGGCGTCGCAGGGCACTCGGTCAAAGTCGGTCGAATGGAGTTCATCGACGGCACCGAAGTCGCGCCCAGGAATGCCACGCTGGCCGCAGTCAAGCGCGATCGAGTCGCCCATCGTCTCATCGGCAATTTTGGGTTCTCTCATGTCGGCCGCAGCTTCGACGGAGGTCAGTGGGCGCTCAACCGCCCGAGGTGGAACGTCACGGCCTTTGCCGGCCGGCCAACGCGCGGCGTCTTTCAGGTTGACGGATGGGGCGAGCTGGACATCAACGTGGCGTACGGAGCGCTGACGGCACAGGTTGGGACGGGGACCAAGGTCGGGGAATGGCGAGCTTTCGGCATCGGATATTTCGACGACCGCCAGAGGGTTCTGAAGACGGACAATCGGTCGGCTGCCGCGAGAGGCGCTGATACCAAGGACCTCAACATCGGGACGTTTGGCGGTCACTACCTTCAAACGGTGCCAACCTCAAGGGGTCCCGTTGATTTTCTAGCCTGGGGCGCGGTGCAGGTCGGCTCGTGGGGCACGCTCGACCAGCGTGCCGGGGCCTTCGCGGTCGAAGCCGGCTGGCAGCCGCAAGCGTTTAGCAAGGTGGCGCCGTGGTTTCGCGGCGGCTACAACTACGGTTCGGGCGATGGCGATCCCAATGATGACAGGCACGCCACGTTCTTTCAGATCCTGCCCACGCCGCGCATCTACGCCCGGTTTCCCTTTTTCAACATGATGAACATCGGCGACGGGTTCGGTGAAGTCATCCTCAGACCAGCATCGAGCCTTAACGTTCGGACCGACGTCCACGTGCTTCGGTTGGCGAGTGAAGACGACCTCTGGTATGCGGGTGGCGGCGCGTTCCAGCCTTCCTCGTTCGGCTTTGCCGGGCGGCCTTCAGGCGGCCGTTCGGGACTGGCCACGCTCTATGACGTGAGTGGAGACTACCGCATCAACGGCTATGCGTCCGTCACCCTTTACTACGGCCGCGCGTTCGGGAGGCGGGTGACAGAGGCTATTTACCCGAACGGCGCCGACGCAGACTTTGGTTACGCCGAAATGACGCTCCGATTTTGAACGTATGACGGGGGCAGGCTCAGCGGGCCGTTCGGGGAAGTCGTGGAAGGAGCCGTGTCTTCTCCCTGTCTTCCTCAAGTTGCACGGCCGCAAGGTTCTGCTCGTCGGCGGTGGGCGGACGGCCTCTACGAAGCTGGAGACGCTGCTGGGGACAGGCGCTCGGCTGACAGTCGTTGCCCCGGAGATACGAGAAGAGATCTGCCGGCCCGGCGTATGGATCCGGCGGCGACCCTTCGAGCCCGATGACCTCAACGACGCCTGGGTCGTTGTGACGGCGGCGACCCCGGAAGTCAATCGTCAGGTCGAGGCGGCTGCCGAGGCGCGCCGGATCTTCGTCAACGCGGCAGACGACCCCTTGGCGGCGACCGCGTTTCTCGGCGCCGTGATCCGCCGCGCCGATGTCGCCGTGGCGATCTCAACCAGCGGGCGGTCACCCGCGCTGGCGGCACTGCTGCGCGAGGCGATCGACGCACTGCTGCCCGATGAAAAAGAGGCGGGTTCGTGGCTCGCCGCAGCCGAGGTCCTGCGGGCAAAGTGGCAGGCGTCGGCGGTTCCCATATCGGAGCGCCGGCCGTTAGTGCTTCGGGTCCTCAACGAGCTCTATGGCAATCGTGACGGCCCTGATGGCATCGCCGCTCTTCCGCCTCTTGACCGGAGCGCGCAGGACTTCCGCGGAGGCTGAACCGGGGCCTGCCTGAAAGGGTCGAGGTGCTTGTAACGCACCTACGCCACCCGCCAGAACCTGACGCAGGAACAGGACTGAGGACCGCGAAGGCCTATGCGGGTGCCGGTTTCTCCTGCGGGTGCACCGGGATCGGCTGCAAGCCGTCGTCAGCCGGAGCCGGTTCGGGCTTCTCCGCGAGCGGTTCGGCCCGGGGGGCCGGTCGATCTGGCAAGAGGCGTCCGGCCACCAGCGCCTTGATGTCGGCGGCATCGAGCGTTTCGTGCTTGAGCAGCGCTTCAGCGATCCGCGGGAGCGCATTCTCGCTACCGGTGATAATCTGCTTCGCGCGCTCGTAAGCCTGCATGACGAACTCCTGGACCTCCTTGTCGATCGCCTGCGCCGTGGCTTCGCTGTAGTCGCGATGCTGGCTGATCTCGCGCCCGAGGAAGATCAGCTCCTCCTGTTTGCCGAAGGCCAGCGGCCCGAGCCGGGACATGCCGAACTTGCAGACCATTTGCCGCGCCATCTCGGTCGCTCGCTCGATGTCGTTGCCGGCGCCGCTCGTCATGGTGTCCAGGAACAGCTCTTCGGCCAGCCGCCCGCCCATCAGGACGGTGAGCTGGCCTTCCAGGTACGCGCGCGGGTAGGTGTGGCGATCGTCGACGGGCAACTGCTGGGTCACCCCCAAGGCCAGTCCTCGCGGGATGATCGTCACTTTGTGCAGCGGATCGGCGCCTGGCACCATCGTGGCGACCAGGGCGTGGCCGGCTTCGTGGTACGCCGTCACGCGCTTCTCCTGATCGCTGATGATCAGCGACTTGCGTGCCGCGCCCATCACCACCTTGTCCTTGGCGGTCTCGAAGTCTTCCATCGAAACGCTCTTCTGGTTCAGCCGCGCGGCGTTGAGCGCCGCCTCGTTGACGAGGTTGGCCAGATCCGCGCCGGAGAACCCCGGTGTGCTGCGCGCGACGACGCTGATGTCGGCGTCCTGAGAGAGCGGGGTCCTCCGGGTATGGATGGCCAGAATGCCCTCGCGCCCCCTGACGTCGGGCCGCGGCACGACCACTCGCCGGTCGAAGCGCCCGGGCCGCAGCAGGGCCGGATCCAGCACGTCGGGGCGGTTGGTCGCCGCCATCAGGATGACGCCTTCGTTGGACTCGAATCCGTCCATCTCCGACAGGAGCTGGTTGAGCGTCTGCTCGCGCTCGTCGTGGCCGCCGCCCAGGCCAGCGCCGCGATGGCGCCCGACAGCGTCGATTTCGTCGACGAACACGATGCACGGGGCGTTCTTCTTGCACTTCTCGAACATATCGCGCACGCGCGAGGCGCCGACCCCGACGAACATCTCGACGAAATCCGAGCCGCTGATCGAAAAGAACGGGACGTTCGCCTCGCCGGCAACCGCCCGCGCCAGCAGGGTCTTGCCGGTGCCCGGGGGCCCGACCAGCAGGACGCCCTTCGGAATGCGGCCGCCGAGCTTCTGGAACTTCTGGGGCTCCTTGAGGAACTCGATAATCTCCTTAAGCTCTTCCTTCGCCTCGTCGACGCCCGCCGCGTCCTTGAACGTGACCTTCTTCTGGTTGGGCGTGAGCAGGCGCGCCCGGCTCTTGCCGAACGACATGGCGCCCCGTCCGCCCGCCTGCATCTGACGCATGAAGAAGATCCAGAACCCGATCAGCAACAGGAACGGCAGCATCCCGATCAGCCCGGTCACCCACCCGCTCGGCCCTCCCGGCTCGCCGCGAACGACGACCCTTTGTCTCCGGAGCATATCCAGAAGCTCCGGATACTCCATGGGGATGTAGGTCCTGAAGCGCTCGCCGCTCGTGAGCCGCCCGGCGACCTGGGAATCGGCGATGGTCACTTCTCGGACCGCGCCCTGCTCCACCTCCTGCATGAACTGGGTGAAGTTCATTTCGGTGCTTCGGGTCGGGGACGAGGTTCGAACGATCGAATACACGACAACCACTGACACCAAGACAACGACCCCGAACCAGATGGTCTTTGGCTTTACGTTCACTCAACACCTCCCGTCGATCTGCGGTCGCAAACTTGCGACGACCGTCCAAGATTCGACTCCGCCCGTTGCAGGCCGGCGCGCCGATCGATGCAGACGCCGGCATGAAGCCGCGAGGCCTAGGGGGCCAATGCGTGCCGCTCCTCGCCGGCTAGCGGCTCGTATTTGAGCACCTCGACCAGCAGAACGCGCTGGCGGTTGCTGCCCACCGTTCGCCGATACCACTTGAGCCGGCCGGTTTCCGCCTCGAAAAGAACCCTGAGGTCTGCCGGGGGCGTGTTCCCGACGGGATGCGCCTCGGTTAGGCGCACGTCCTCCCGCAGGAGCTGGAAAAGCCCCGACACCGAGTAGTCTTCGGTATCGACGAGTGGAACGGCCTGGCCGTCGCGTTCGACGCCGGCGACCTCGCCTCTCTTCACCACCACGTCGTAAACGGCCGGATTGGCGCGGGGAGGTCTTACCCGGACGACGAGATGGTAGGAATTGGAGCCGTGAGCCTCCCACCGCTGTTCGGCCGCGTCCAGCGCCCTCTTGGTCAACGGCTCCAGGGGGGGAGGCCCCAGCCAGGAACAGGCCGCCGACAGCAGCGACAGGGCGGCTACGCCGCACGCCAGACGCCGGGGCCCACTCGAAAAGCGATCCATGAACGCCTCCTCCGGCTCACCTTAGCCCGCCGGGGCCACTGCTGAAGCTCGCTGGCCGAGACTGCCGGTGCCACGGGTATCTTTGGTGCCTCTCCCGGCACGGCGAGGTCGGGAGGGCTGAAATCAGCCGTTCGTCACGGCAGGCTACAAACATAACACACCCCCCAGCACCGTTGTCGATACTGGGGGGTGTGTCGGGACCCAATTGAAGTTTCTACCCTCCTTTGTCCCTATTCGCGTGACTTCAACACTTGCAGGATCTCCTCTTCGTGACTGGCCCAATCCCTATCGTAGACCGTCCACTCGCCTTCCTCGATCTCCACTTCACGCAGGAGCGAGCGTCCCCTCGACAAGACGAACCAGGTCAGAGGCAGCACGCCTCCGAAGAGGAACACCACCCCTCCGATCGTGCGGAGCCAGGTCAGGGTCACCCACACGGGGCCCGTCACGAAGTCGTTCGTCCGGGCGTACCAGAATCCGTGGGTGAGCACGGCCGCGAGCTGATAGAGTCCGATGGGGAACAGATCCAGCGTCATCATCAGCACGATGCCGCTCTGCAGCGACCAGAAGCTCGTTCGAATCAGCTTCTCGTTCCATTGGGCTCTCGGGAACAAGTGCTGGCAGCAGAACAGCAGGCCCGCCAGTGCGACGTTTCCTTTCACCCCGAACATGGCGGCATGCGCATGATTGCCCGTCAGATACGTTGAATGCTCGAAGTAGTTCACGATTGGCAGGTTGATCAAGGAGCCGAACACCCCCGCGCCAACGATGTTCCAGAAATTGACGGCGAGGATGAACAGCCAGACACCTTCCATGACGAATTTCTGCTTGCCCTCCTGCAGGTGTTCGCCGGCCCGGACCTTCTCGTTCCGCATCCGCCACGCATCCAGGGTAATCAAGAGCAGGGGCAGCACCTGCAGCGTGGAGAAGACGCTTCCGAGCGCGATGATCCCCGACGGTTTGGCGATCCAGTAGAAGTTGTGGGAAATCCCGACGATCGCGGTGACGAGGAACATCATCACGGCCAGGAAGATGACCCGCTCCGCCATCGCCCGGTTGAGGAGCCCCATCTGAACGAGCATGTATCCGACAATGCAGGTTGTGAACACCTCGAACGTGACCTCAACCCACATATGGACGTTCATCCAGCGCCAGTAGTCGGTGATGGCAAAATTGCCCCCCATGGTCGCGCCGAGTGACATGAACAGGAACAGAACCATGATTCCGCTGCCGTAGAACAGCCATGCCGGAACGGACCACATATTCTGTTTCGTGAGCCACGGCCTCACGCCGCGGAAAATGATGAAGATCCAGAGCGCGAACGCACCCAGAATGGCAATGTGCCAGAATCGGCCCATCTCCAGGAACTCCCAGCCCTGATTCCCAAACCAGTACGACATCGTGTCGCTCATGTATCCCATCTGCCCGAAATAGATGCCAAACAGCACTCCTGCCCCTGCGACGACGCACAGCGTAAACAGCAGGTTGATCAGGAACCGCTGGCCCTTCGGGACTCTCGAAAGCCTGGGGAGGAAGAAGATCGTGTAGCCAACCCAGGCCATGAAGAACCAGTAGATCTGCAGAAGGGTATGCCACGCTCGAACAACACTGAACGGCAGGGAGATTCCAAGCACGCTAGTGATCGCCATGCCCGGTCCCCCGCTGACAAAATCTTCCGCGCTGAGGATGCCTGCCAAAACCTGAACCACGAACAGGATGACCGCAAAAGCAAAGAACTTGTACGTGGCTCTCTGTGTGGGACGAACGAAGTCGTATCCTTTCTCGAGCTCAAACGTCGTCAGCGTCCCGCCGTTGGCCCCGTTGAAGGGATCGCCGGGAAGTTCCTTCATTTGACCGTACACGTACAGGACCAGCATGGCCCCAGCAAACAGCGCGAGGATCGAAAGGAAGCTCCACAAAACGGTCGCCATCGTCGGGTTGTTACCGGCAGCCGGATCGTACGGCCAGTTGTGTGTGTAGCTATAGGTCTCGCCCGGTCGGTTCGCCCCGGCAACCCAGCCTCCCCAGTAGAAGAATGCCGTCAACGCCCTGAGGTCGTCCGGATCCGAGATAAATCCATCCAGATTGAATTTCTCTGGATAGCTGGGATCCGTGAACATCCGCGTGTAATGGACGATCAGGTCACGGTAGGCCTGAATCTGGGCGTCGTTGATGCGAATGACGTCGGCCTGCTCGTCGTACCCGTTCTCGCGGGTGTTCTCATGGATCTCCCGTTGTACCCTCACCGAGATCGCATCCTTGTCGGCCTGGGTTACGGGACGGTCCCTGCTTAGCTCATTTTCGTAGTAGGACCGCATCGATACCACAGTTCGGTGCAGAGCATCGGCTGTGAAATCCGGCCCGCGTTCCGCGCCGTCGCCCCAAAACGAGCCCCAGGACATCAGGCCCCTGAGGTGAAACACTTCTTTTCCACGGGCGACCGTGGCATAGGGAATCACGGTTTCGCCGGTGGATGCCGACACGAAACTGGTATACGGCGGAGCTCCCATATACGTCCACGTGCCGAGAGCGAGCAGGCCGGCGAGGCTGATGCCGGCGACGACCGAAAACTGCACCCACCAGTTGGGTTTGGCCAGCAACCACTTTCCAAAGTTTTGCCTGGTCCTCGAGTTGTTGTGCCTGTTGTTGTTCATCACCGAAATCCTCCTGAGGGCGTACGCTACGGCACGCCGGCTGCCCTGTAAACTGGCCGAGCGGCTCATTTCCATGAGGCAAATGAACCATCTGAACGCCTTCCCGTTTGCGGGCATATTCGTTCAGCGTCCAGCTTTCCCGAAAACCGCCGTAGCGTAATGGGTCGGTGCGGACTGTGAAATCCGCCAATTGCCTGATTAACATGAAGCAAATGGAGGATTTTGATCTGCCCGGTGGCCTCCGTGAAGCTGGCGCCGCGTCGATGCGCCCGGCTGCCTGTGCACCAGCGGACCCCGCCGCGTCACCTCGCGGTAGCCGCCCTCCATCCGCACGCTCGGTGGTAGTCTCTTCATGGCGAGGCTTCCTCATGGCGAGGCTTCTTCGCTTCTGCTGGGCGGGAGCAGGTCGCCTGTCCATCGATAGTCGCTTGAGGAGGCGTAATGAAACACCAGCACTTCGCGGCTTCTGACGAGGCTGACGATGCCGCTGTTTCTTCCGACCGAGCAGGGGTCGTCTTGCTGGTCGGGAGGTAGCCATGGAATTGTTCCAACCGCTAATCAAAGAACTGAAGAACTTGTTCGTACCGTTTTGCCTGGCGGCTACGGTGGCGGTCTATGGGCTTGCGGCTCCCAACCCGCCTTTCTTCATCGCGGGAGTATGGGCGCTCGTGGTGACTGTCGCTATCGCGGTCTTCCGAAGTCTTAAGCAAGAAAAGAAATGATGACGCGAGCGGCGCCGCGCGATCCGCGATGCCTGGCGGGAGCGCGCCCAACGCCGCACAGGAGTACGTTAAGATGGTCCTCGAGTTCCGGCCGACTCAGCTGGCTTGTGCCGGCTGGAATTTCCGCCGAGACCGCCCACGCGTACTGCTCCCGTTCGCGATGCAGTCGGAGCGGCGCTGAATTCATGACGTTGCCGAGTGCGGAACGTGACGACAGGCGCTCCGTAACACCGGGGGAAGAAGAGAAGAATGGACGTCAGCCCGTGGACGGTTCTGGCGACGCTGCTCGGTATTCTCATTTACATATCTCTCCCTGTTGCCCTGGTGCTTGTCTACCTTTCCCGAGTAAACGCCGCGCTGGGTCGAAAAAAAGCAGGGAGGGGATCTCGCCGGCCCAACACCGATCAAACTGGTGGCCCGGCTGCCTGATTGCGCACGATCGAAAAGCATCGCTCGCTCGAGTGCTGTCCGCCGACGCATGGTCCGCGGAGATCCTGGTGCCGTCGAACGGGCACGACCGCGGCTCGTCAAGGTGGCGGTGGCGACGATCCGCCGAGCGCGTCGACCAAGAGTGCCGCCGACCGATGACACGCGGGCGTGTCTGTCGGGTCGGGAGGCGGTGCTCCGGCTACTGTCTGGCTTGCCCGCAGCGCACAATCGAGCGACGAGATATCCGAGAAGTGGACGAGGCCGTCTGGTTCACATCAGGAGGGCGGATGACGACGGCGGCGCGCACTTTTCCGTACGGCCTGACCGACACCGCTGGAGGCAGTGATGGCACACGCTGAGATCTATTGGGAGGGCCAGTCGGGGAAGGAGTACCAGTACTGGATCCACTGGATCGGGACCTACTTCACCAACGAGCCAGGCAACTTCATTTACGCGAAGGAGGTCGAGCCGGGATCGTGGACACCGCTTTACATCGGTCAGACTTCGAGTCTCGAAAGGCGACTTGCGGACGACGAGAAGGAAGCGTGCGCGAAACGGAACGGCGCGACGCACGTACATGTGCACACAAACCGGGGTGGCGTGGCGAGGCAGAGCGCTGAGAAAGCGGACCTCATCGCGAAGTGGAACCCGGTCTGCCAGGATCAGGGTGAACTGCCTTCAGAAGGAGTTCCCCAGGTAAAGCCATAAGGCGACCACTGCTACCAGCGCGATGATTAGTACTAATCCTTCACAGCAGGCAACCAGGATTATCAGCCTACTTCCGCTGTCGAGTCGGAACAACCTTGCTAATCTGCCTCGCATGACGGGCTCATCTCCTCAACCGGCACGATGCTCTTGTACTCTTGCGTACCCTTACGCGCCAGAGGCGGCGTGAAGCAACCCCCGTAAGCTCCGAGGCGGGGCCGGGAGGAAGCGCCGCCGTCAAGAGACTACCACCAAGCGTGCCGAAGAAGGAAGACGTCGGCTCAGTGATTCGCTCTGGACTGACGCGCTGGAGAGCATCTCGGCGCGATTGCGCTGGACGCACGGCCGCTCCTCCTCCAGCCGCGATAAGGTCGTATGTCGGGTCCATGCATGCTCTCGAGGACGGCGCGTCAGTACGCGTCGGCGATCGCGCGCGATTCTCGGCGCGCCGAACTTCCGTTACTCAAGGGTTACGCACCGCCCAGAAATCGTCATACGAGCGCACACCATTCTGCTACACTGGCGGGATGCGTGTACTACTGACGTCTGTGTTCGGTCCTTTCGCGCAAGACGATGAATACGGAAGCCGTGCGATCAATCCGCTCGAGCTCTATCACAATCAGGTGACGCGCGGGCAAGGGCCCTTCTCGCTCCGGATGCATCATCGCTCGTGGGGCATCATGCTCATTCAGGCGAACATCGCCGTGCCGTCCACCCTGCTCGACTTTCCGACCCGCGAGCGCTTCGTCGAGGAGCTTGAGTCTCACCAGTACGACGTCGTCGGCATCTCGGGAATCATCCCCAACGTCGGCAAGGTGCGCGAGATGTGCCGTCTGGTCCGGCGGCACTCCCCGACGTCAACGGTCGTCGTCGGCGGCCATGTGTCGGCGATCCCGGGCATCGAGCGGGTGCTCGAGGCGGATCACATCGTCAAGGGCGAAGGGATCCGGTGGTTCCGCGAGTTTCTCGGCGAGCCGGTCGACGCGCCGATCAACCATCCGGCCATCCTGTCCTCGTTCGGCTTCCGGCTGATGGGCTTGAAGATGCCGCGGGGCGGCGGCGATCCCGCCGCCACGATCATCCCGTCGGTCGGCTGTCCGATGGGCTGCAATTTTTGCACGACCTCGTCGTTCTTCGGCGGGAAGGGGCGGTTCGTGAATTTCTTCGAGACGGGGCGGCAACTCTTCGACATCATGTGCGAAACCGAACGCAAGCTCCGCGTCGGCGCGTTCTTCATGATGGACGAGAACTTCCTGCTGTACAAGAAGCGCGCGCTCGAACTGCTCGAGCTGATGAAGCAACACGGCAAGACGTGGTCGATGTACGTCTTCTCCTCCGCCAACGCGGTCAGGAAATACGAGATGCGCCAACTCGTCGAGCTCGGCGTGTCGTGGGTCTGGATGGGGCTCGAGTCCGCCGAGGCCAGCTACGCCAAGCTCAAGGGCGCCGACACGATCGCGCTGACACGCGAGCTGCAGTCGCACGGCGTCCGCGTGCTGGGGTCGAGAATCATCGGAATGGAGCATCTTGCGCCCGGCAACATGCGCCAGGCGATCGCGCATGCCGTGGCGCACGACGCCGACAGCCATCAGTTCATGCTGTATACGCCGGTCCCGGGCACGCCGCTATACGCCGAGATGGAAGGGCAGGGGCGGCTGCTCGAGGGCGTGGACCTGGCCGACATCCACGGCCAGTACAAGTTCAACTTCAAGCACGAGCACATCGAGCGCGATGATTCGAAAGTGTGGCTCGACTGGGCGTTCCAGCACGATTTCGACGTCAACGGGCCCAGCCTGTTCCGGATGATGCGCACGACGTTCGAGGGCTGGAAACGGTACCGCGCGGACCGTGACCCGCGCGTCCGCGCACGCTTCGCGGGCGAGGCGGCAAAGCTGAAGAATGGCTACGGCGCCGCGCTGTGGGCGATGGAGAAGTACTTATGGGCGTCCAACGAGAGCGTCAGCGAGCGCATCGGCGACCTGCGGCGGCGAATCGAGCGAGAACTCGGAGGCCTGTCCCGCATCATCGATCACGTGGTCGGCCCCGTGTTGCTATGGTCGGCGCGGTGGGACGCGGCCGCGTATCCGATGGGACGTCCGCTTGAGCCGAAGACCTTTGTGGACCGCAGGAACTGGTAGGCCGTCGTCCCCTCAACGTCGGCCGTCATGTTCAGGTGCCGCTGCGTCTCATTCACGCTGAACCGATAACACCCGGTAAGATCGACAGGCACGACGTCGCCAGGGGAATGGGCGTCCACCTCGGGCCGGCCGAGCGCGCCACGATCCGGGCGGCGCCCGGCGCGACCGTCGAGCCGTTTCACCTGGTCGGGCCGCAGGTCCCGAAATAATGTCCGGGCCGGCTTTAGCCGGCTCGTCACCGCGCAAACCTGAAGAGTTCATCCGCCGCGCTCAGGATCGTCCAGCGCAGGCGCTGCGGATACTGCGGCTCCCGCCCAAGAAAATCCCGAACGATTGCTGCCGCCTCGGCCGATCGGTGGCCGCCGAGCGCCGCTTCGGTCCACCTCGTGGGAAAGAAGATGTCACCCGTACGCTGGATCTCGCGCAGCAGCTCGAGACTGGGCCCGATGAACCGCCGCGCGTGCCGCTCGCGCAGCGGGTGATTGAGGTACGCCATCGATTCCAGCACCCAGGGCTCCAGCCGCCGGTTCTCCACCTGGCGGAGCCGCGCGAACGCCTGTTCGCGCACGGTGGGGTCGGCCGCAAGCGCCGGCATCACGAAGACGAACCGCGCGCGGCGATCGGGATCCTGCGTCCGATCGTGCTGGGTCTGGAGGATTTCCTGCCACGCAGGCACCTGACGTACGGCCAGCTCGAGCGCCATCGCGATCTCGTCCGCCTCCCCGAAGGTGAGTCCCGCGATCTTGTCGTCACGACGCCACAGCGTCTCGATCCAGGCCAAGCTTGGCGGAGTGAGCGCCACGTCCCTCAACGTCGAGAACCAGACGGATTTCGCCCTGCTGGTCGAGGCGTGGTCGATGCCGGTCCGCAGCATCGCCTCGAGGGCCGGCGCCCGCCGCGACCGTTCTTCCCCATCGAAATGCCGCCAGAACGCGCGCCTGGTGTAGGCCAGCACGCGCTGGACGTTCTGCTCGTCGGTCTCCGCGGGCAGCGCACGCACGACCGCATCGAGAAACGCGCCCGAGGCGACATGCGATTCCAGCATGTTGTCCCAGAGCGTGACCCACGCGCTGCCCCGGGTCAGCGGATCTGCAATGGCCTCGATGTGGTGCAGCAGGTAGTCCCGGCTGGCTGCGTCCAGGACGAAGAGGCCGTAGCCAAGGCCGCCGCCGTTCGGCAGCACGTACAGCGGGGCCGGCATCCCTGCGGCGTCGCGAACGGTCGTGGCGGTCCCGGTGGGCGTGACGGTCACCTCACGCGCACTGCTGGCGTACCCAAGCTCGACGCGAAGCCGTTGCGGCCATACCAGGCCTCGTCGCAGCGGGTCGGTGACGTTCAGCGTGAGGCGCGACACGCGGCCGCCCTCCACGTGCAGGGTGGTCGTGAACTCGGGCCGCCCGCGCTCTTCAATCCACGCGCGGCTCCACTTCGCGATGTCCTGCGGCGTTCGGGCATCAAGAATCCGGACCAGGTCAAGCCACGTCGCGTTCCCGAACGCATACGTCCTCAGATACTCCCGAAGGCCCTCACGGAACGTCGCCTCGCCGACGATCGTCTCAAGCTGGCGCATCACGATCGGGGCCTTCTGATAGACGATCGCGCCGTAGAGCTGCCCCGCCTCGTCCAGGTTCGCAAGCGGCTGACGGATCGGGTTCGCACCCGCCGTGCGATCCACCTGGTAGGCCGCCGGGTAGTTCGCCAGCAGGAAGCGGAGGTCGTGATTCACCTGCGGGAATGACGGGTTGACGATCTTCCCGGCCATGAGGCTCGCCAACGCCTCCTTCATCCACACGTCGTTGAACCATCGCATGGTCGCGAGATCGCCGAACCACATGTGCGACGTCTCGTGCGCGATCACGTTGGCGCGGTCGAGCATCTGGTTCAGCGTGGCCGACTCCTCGAGCAGCAGGCTGGCGGCGTCGTACAGCACGGCGCCGGGATGTTCCATGCCGCTGAACTGGAACGATGGGATCGCAATGAAATCGAACTTGTCGAAGGAATACGGAATCGCGGTGTAATCTTCGAGCCAGGCCAGCGCGACGGCGTGGAGATCGAAGATCGCCTCCCGGTTGCGCGCCACCTTGGCGGCATCCGTCTCGCGGTGGAACATCCTGAGTTCACGCCCATTCCGGCGCGCGGTCTCAACCGAAAACCTCCCCGCCACGAACGCAAACAGGTAGGTCGGAATCGGCTGGGTGTCGGCGAACCGGACGCGGGTTCGCTGCCCATCGGATTCGGTCGTGGACGCTGCGCCGTTGGCCACCGTCTCCCATCCGGCGGGCACGTCGAGTGACAGGGTGTACCGGGCCTTCAGGTCGGGCTGATCGAAACAGGGAAACGCGCGATGGGCGCGCGCCGGGACGAACAGCGTGTAGAGGAACTCCTTGTCGCGGTTGAAGGGCTCGTCGCCCGCAACGAACTCAACGGCGATCTCGTTCTCCCCCGCCTGGGTCGCCTGCGCCGGGATAATCAGATGTCCGTCGCCAAAGGTGACTGGCGGCTCGGCATCGCCCGCGCGCACGCTGCGGACCTGATCGCGCGGTTGCGCAAAATCCAGGACCACGCGCTGCGGCGCCGCCAGCGTAAATCGCAGGATTGCACGTCCCTGCACGGCCTCGCCGACCTCCGCCGGGACGACGAACGCCAACTCGTAGCGTAGCGCCCGGATCGTGTCGGCCCTCTCCCGCGCCAGCCGCTCCGGGACGCCGCGCCCGGGCGGGTCGGCGCCAAGCCGGCTCGCCGGCGTGTTCGCCGGTGATAGGCTCAACATGACGTGACGATATCAACCGCCATGACGGCCGCGATGGCGCCTGCCGCCCCATGCACACTGCACTTGAGCGCTTCGTGATTCCCGCTGGTACACAATGACTGGACCATGGACCAGCCTCCTGAATTGAGGGCCATCGTCCCCTGGAAGACGCGGGAGAGCAATTGATATGCCACGGCTAGCTCTTGCGGCATCGCCAGGCCGTCCCCCGGCCCAGCGCGAGGACGACCGGTCGTGGGAGACAGCGTGCGAGTCCATCATTCAACTCGTCGAAGAATGAAACACTTCAAGTAGTGCGTCTCGGGGACTCCCACGAGGACCGGGTGATCGCGGCCCTGCATGCGTTTTTCGACGATGGCGACGGGAGTATGGCTATCGACAGCCGCTTCGTGGAGCATCGCGGCGAACATCTCCTCGTTGACGTTGTACGAGCAGCTGCACGTGATGAGATACCCGCCTGGCGCGAGCAGCCGCATCGCACGCAGGTTGATCTCCTTGTAGCCGGCACGCGCGTTCGGGATCGAAGCCTTGTGCTTGGCGAACGCGGGTGGGTCGAGGACGATCGTGTCGTACTGCGCGCCCGCCCGTTCGAGCCGCCGCAGCTCGTCGAAGACGTTGGCCTCGCGCGCCTCGAGATGAGGGACGCCGTTGCGCTCCGCATTCGCGCGGATGCGCGCCACCGCGTCGGCGGAAATATCGACGGCCTCGGCTTCCGGGCACCGGCGCGCCAGGCGCAATGCGAAACCGCCGCTGTAGCTGAAGCAGTCCAGGAGTCTGCCACGCGCGTACCGGGCTGCGGCTTCCCGGTTCTCTCGTTGATCGAGGAAGAGACCGGTCTTCTGTCCTGTTCGAAGGTCCACGGCGTATTCGATGGGACCCTCGCGCGCGACCACCGACGCCGGCACGCTCCCGTACAACACCTCGACAGTCTGGTCCAGGCCTTCCAGCGCCCGCACCTTCGGGTCGTTGCGCGCCAGGATCCCGGCCGGTGCCGCGATCTCGGCCAGCATCGCGGTGATCCGGGGCAGCAGGCGATCCATGCCCTGCGAGAGCGCCTGTACGACGAGATGATCGGCGTACCGGTCCACCACGAGCGACGGCAGAAGATCCGCCTCCGCATGTACGAGCCGGTAGGCGTTGGCATCGAGCCCCAATGTGTCGCGAAAGGCGATGGCGCGTTCGAGCCGCGCGCGCAGCAACGGCAGGTCGGCGACGACCTCGCCGTGCGTCAGCATTCTGATCGAAATCTGTGATCGATCGCTGAACAACCCGTAGCCAATCGTCCGATTCCGCGGCCCGAGGACCCGCACGATCTCGCCGCCCTCAGCCTGCACGTGGACGATATCGGCGCGGTAGATCCACGGGTGTCCACTTCGCACCCGCTGCTCTCCGCGAGACGAGATGGTGACAGTGGAAGCCATTGTCAAAGTGGAAACGTGGAAAAGTCAGTGCCCATGGTTACTTTGAACCTACTTGTTTCACTTTTCCACTTCTTCCACTTCTTCCACTTCAGTACAATCTTCACTCTATGGCTAACGTCGCATTGTCTTCGATGCAGCGCATGCTCGCCGATGCGGATCCCGAGATCGCCGAGGCCATCCGCAGCGAAACGCGACGCCAGGCCGACGGCCTCGAGCTCATCGCCTCGGAAAATTTCGTCAGCGCCGCGATCCAGGAAGCCGCCGGATCGGTGATGACGAACAAGTACGCGGAAGGCTATCCCGGAAAGCGCTACTACGGCGGGTGCGGGTTCGTGGACGTGGCGGAGTCGCTGGCCATTTCGCGGGCCAAGACGCTGTTCGGCGCCGAGCACGCCAACGTGCAGCCGCATTCGGGCGCGCAGGCCAACATGTCGGTGTACCTGACGCTCCTGAAGCCGGGCGACACCGTCCTCGGCATGAACCTCGCGCACGGGGGTCATCTCACCCACGGTCATCCACTGAACTTCTCCGGCAAGCTGTACACGATCGTGCCGTACGGTGTCCGCAAGGACGATGAGCGGATTGACTATGAAGAGCTGGAGCGGCTCGCCCATCAGCACAAGCCGAAGATGATCATCGCCGGTGCGAGTGCCTACCCTCGCGTCATCGACTTCGAGCGGATAGCGGTCGTGGCCGGGGCCGTGGGCTCGCCGATGATGGTCGACATGGCGCACATCGCCGGGCTCGTCGCCGCCCGCGTGCACCCCAGCCCGGTTCTCCACGCAGATCTTGTCACCTCGACGACCCACAAGACGCTGCGCGGGCCGCGCGCCGGCCTGATTCTGTGCCGCGAACGGTACGCGAAGGATCTCGATCGCGCTGTCTTTCCAGGCGTCCAGGGCGGGCCGCTGATGCACATCATTGCGGCCAAGGCCGTGTGCTTCAAGGAAGCAATGGAACCTGCCTTTGCCGATTACCAGCGGCAGGTCGTCGCTAACGCGCGGCGCCTGGCCGCCTCAATCGGCAGCCACGGCTTCCGGCTGGTCAGCGGCGGCACCGACAATCACCTGATGCTCGTCGATGTCTTCTCCAAGGGGCTGACCGGCAAGGTCGCCGAAGCCGCACTCGGCAAGGCGGGCATTACCGTCAACAAGAACGCGATCCCCTTCGATCGGAACCCGCCGATGGTGGCGAGCGGCATCCGCGTCGGCACCCCGGCGATCACGACGCGCGGCATGCGTGAACCCGAAATGGACCAGATCGGCGACTTGATCGCGCGGGTGCTGGCGTCGCCGGACCAGGAGCGCGCGCTCGGCCTGGTCAGAAGCGAGGTCGAGCGGCTGTGCCGGAAGTTCCCGCTGTATCCGGAACGCCTGGCCTGACCCCGCCGCAGCTCCCGGCGTCCACCGAGGCGGTCCGCGAGGTCTTTTCCGAAGGCGGCTCGCTCGCCCGCGTCCTCAAAGGCTACGAGCCACGCGAGGGCCAGCGCCGCATGGCGGAAGCCGTCGCGTCCGTCGTCGACGCCGGCGGAACGCTGCTGGCCGAGGCTGGAACAGGCACGGGAAAGACACTCGCCTATCTGATCCCCTCCATCCTCAGCGGCCACCGCGTCCTCGTCTCCACCGGTACCAAGAATCTCCAGGAGCAAATCTTCTTCAAGGATCTCCCCGCGCTGCAGGATGCGCTCGGTGTCTCTTTCACCGCGACGTTGATGAAAGGCCGCGCGAACTACCTGTGCCTTCACCGGTGGGAGCTTTATCGCGACGGGGTCGAGGGGAGCACATCAGCGGCGGGACGGCTGGTCGACACGAGCGATCGCGTCCTGCTCCCGATCATTGGCGCTTGGGTGAAGAACACCGATACCGGCGACCGCGCGGAGCTGCGCGATCTGCCGGAGGACCTTCCGCTATGGAGTGACATCGCCGCCGAGGCGGACACGTGCCTGGGCGCCGACTGCCGGCGCTACAACGACTGTTTCGTGACCCGCATGCGGCAGCGTGCGGCCGAGTCCGATGTCGTCATCGTCAATCACCATCTGCTCTGCGCGGACGCGTCCGTGCGCCAGAGCGCGTATGGCGAGGTGATCCCGTTCTGTCCAACCCTCGTGATCGACGAGGCACATCAGCTCGAGGACGTCGCGACGCAGTACTTCGGCCGTTCGCTCAGTGCCCACCGGATTGAAGATCTCGTACGCGACGGAGGGCGGCTGCTGCCGGCTTCGGCCCCGCAGCAGACCGAAGCGATGGCCCGGGCGCTCGCGCGAGTCGCCGACCGCTCACGCATGTTCTTCAGCGGCCTGGCGCTTCCCTTCGACTCTCGCTCAGGGGACCCCGAGCAACGTCGAGGGGCCGCGCGTGCCCCGCACGGTGGTCGAGCAACACCGGAATCGCGCTTCCGCTATACGGCTGAAAGCCTGGCCGACCATTTCGAGGAAGGCATGGCACTGGCCGGCGCGCTGGAGGGCCTCGAGGCGACTCTTGCGCTCGCGCAGTCGCCGGCCGCCAGCGCGACCGAGAGCGATCGGGGCCCCACCGCGGCCGACGCCATCGACGCAAACGAGGCGGTTGTGGCCCTTCAGCGGCGCGCCGGGGAGCTGCGGAACGACCTCTGTTTCCTGCTGCGCGCCACCGATCCCGACTTCGTCTACTACATCGAGACGCGGGGCCGGGGACGGGCCGCGAACGCGGACCGTCCGGCCGGCGCTGGGTCGGCGGGGCGCGAAGCGACCAGATCTTTTCTTCGCGCGTCGCCGATCGACGTTTCGCGCATCGTCCGCGACGTGCTGTTCGAGCGCGTGCGCGCGATCGTGCTGACCTCGGCGACGCTCGCCGTGGACGGATCGTTTGAGTACGTGAAGGGCCGGCTCGGCATCAGACGGGCGGAGGAGCTGCGCGTGGCGTCCGAGTTCGACTATGCCACGCAGGCGCTGCTCTACCTGCCGCGACGCCTGCCGCCGCCGAAGGCACCGGCATTTGCCGAGGCGGCGGCCCGCGAGATCACCGAGCTCGTGAAACGCTCGCGCGGCCGCGCGTTCGTACTGTTTACGAGCTACGCGGTACTGCGCGCCGTCCAGCGCGTGGTGGAGATGGCGCTGCCCTATCCGATGCTCGTACAGGGCGCGGCGCCGCGGACCGAGCTCATCGAGCGGTTCCGTTCGACACCGAACGCAGTCCTGCTCGCCACGTCCAGCTTCTGGCAGGGCGTTGACGTCGTGGGCGAGGCGTTGAGCTGCGTCATCATCGACAAGCTTCCCTTTGCGTCGCCGGGCGACCCGGTGACAGCGGCGCGAATCGACGCCATCAATGCGGCCGGCGGCGACGCCTTTGCGGACTATCAGGTGCCGCTGGCGATCCTGGCGCTGCAGCAGGGCCTGGGGCGCCTGATTCGCCACCGCACGGACCGAGGCGTCCTGGCCGTACTCGACCCGCGCCTGCGTACGAGGGGGTATGGGCGGCGGTTCCTCGCCTCGCTCCCGCCGGCGCCGGTCACCCATGATATCGAGGCGGTCGGGCGATTCTTCGTGTAAACTGCAGGCGGGGTGGAAGTAAAGGCGTTCCTTGCGTGCGTGCGTGGTGGAGTAAGATTATCCAGCACATCTTCCGGAGGGTTTTCATGCGGACTTATTTGATCCGCGCGACACTGGCGCTTGCCGTCGTGCTCGCGGTTTCCGCGCCGGCAGTGGCGCAAAGCATTGTCCGAGGCAGGGTCGTCGATGCGGCGGGAAAGCCCATCGAGGGTGCCGCGGTCACTATCGAGGGCATCGACTCGAGCGCCCGCATTGAAACCAAGACGGACCGCAACGGTGAATTTCTGCAGGTTGGACTGACTTCAGGCCGTTACAGCGTGACGGCCGTCAAAGGCGCCTTCAGGCAAATCCTGCCGGCGAATGTCTCACGGGGCAAGCCCACCCAACTGTCATTCCAGCTTTCGCCAACGAGCGGCCTGACGCCGGAACAGATAAAGGCCAACCAGGAGATGCAGGCGCTGGCGGAAGCGGCGCTCGAGGCGATGCGCGCCGGCCGCGAAGACGAGGGGATTCAGAAGTTCAACGAGATCATCGCGAAGATGCCGACGTGCAGCGACTGCTATTCCAACCTTGGCGTGGCCTACACCAAGAAGCAGCAGTTCGCCGAGGCGGAGGCGGCCTTTCAGAAAGCGATCGAGCTTGCACCGAACTCCGGCGAGCCGTATGCCGGGCTGGCGAATCTGTACAACACTCAGAAAAAGTTCGACCTGGCACAGCAGGCCAGTGAGAAAGCCGCGTCGCTGACCGCAGCCTCCGGCGGTGGCGGCAGCGCCGAGGCGCTCTACAATCAGGGCGTTATTCTCTGGAACGCCGGAAAGTACGCCGAGGCGAAGGCGCAGTACGAATCCGCGGTGAAGGTCGACCCGAGTATGGCCATGGCCTACTATCAACTCGGGATGGCGAACCTCAATCTTGGTGAAATTCCCTCCGCGCGCCAAGCATTCGAGGCTTACCTGAAGCTCGATCCGAACGGACCGAAGTCTGCCGAGGTGAAGGTCTTCGTGCAGCAGCTCCCGCAGTAAACCCGTGATCGCCGACCGGCTGGCCGAGGTCCGCTCGCGCATCGCCGCGGCGGCCCGGTCGGCTGGACGAGCCCCCTCTTCCATCCAGCTCATTGCGGTTTCCAAGACATTTCCCGTAGACCTGGTGCGTGAGGCGTACGCCGCCGGCCAGCGCGATTTTGGTGAAAACCGCGTCCAGGAAGCCCTACAGAAGATCGAGAGCGCGGCTGGCCTCGAGATCAGGTGGCATCTGCTCGGCCACCTGCAGACCAACAAGGCGCGAAAAGCAGGGGCGGCGTTCGCCACCATCCAATCGGTCGACAGCATCGAGTTGCTCCAGAAGCTCGACCTGGCGGCCGTCGAGGCAGGGGCAACGCCGGAACTGCTGATCCAGGTGGACGTTGCGGGCGAAGCCACGAAGTTCGGGGTGCCGCCCGCCGGCGTGCCGCCGCTCTTCGAGGCCGCGACCCGGTTACAGGCCGCACGGGTCGTCGGGCTGATGACGCTGCCTCCGGTACCGCAAACGCCAGAGGACGCGCGCCGCTGGTTCAGACAGTTGCGCGACCTGCGTGACGGGTGGCGTGAATCCGGGATTCCGCCTCCGATGCTCCGCGAGCTGTCGATGGGCATGAGCGGCGACTTCGAGGTGGCCATCCAGGAGGGCGCCACGATCGTGCGGGTGGGGACGGCGATTTTTGGGAGCCGTGATGCTAAACCGTGGGTCCGTAACCTTTGACCTACGCAGTAACCGTATCCAGCCGCGTCTGGACGTAGGGCGCCTCGTTCACGCGGGGCGCCTTACGTTTGGTCGCCACCATCCACCATTCCCTCGCCGACGCGACGATCACCACCAGGACGACGGCCATGAAGAAGAGCGCGAGGGCTGCGTCGAGCCGGTCGTTGAAGATCATTCGCGGGGCGTTCGGATTGCTGGAGTTCGCTAGCGATCGCGCGTGTGCGAGGAAGCCGAGCGCGGGCAGCGGTGAGAAGACCTTCTGATACCCGGCGGTCAGCGTTGCCGCGGCAAGCCACGCCAGGGGAAGAAGCGTCACCCAGGCGTGCCGCAGCTTGTCCATCTTGATGAGGATCGTGGTTGCGACGCACAGCGCCACGGCGGCCAGCAGCTGGTTGGCGATCCCGAACAGCGGCCACAGTGAATTGATCCCGCCGAGCGGATCGACGACGCCCTGGTACAGGAAGTAGCCCCACGCGAGCACGACGAGTGCCGAGGAAATGATGATGCTGGGGTACCAGGAATAGCGGCCGAGCGGTGCGTACACGTATCCGAGCAGCTCCTGGAGCATGAAGCGGCCGACGCGGGTACCGGCGTCGATGGTGGTCAGGATGAAGACGGCCTCGAACAGGATCGCGAAGTGATACCAGAGCGCCAGACCGCCGCCGGTGAAGACACCTCCAAGGATGCCGGCCATGCCGACCGCGAGGCTCGGGGCGCCGCCGGTGCGCGACATCAGCGTGGCTTCACCCATCTGCCGCGCCAGCTCGCCCATCTGGTCCGGGCGCAGCACGAATCCCCACTGCGCGATCGCCTGTGATGCGGTCTCGGCGGTCCGGCCGAGGATGGCAGGGCCGACGTTCATGGCGAAGTAGACGCCCGGATCGAGCGTCGCGGCGGCGGTCATCGCCATCAATCCCACGAGCGACTCGCTGAGCATGGCGCCGTACCCGATGAGGCGCACGTCGCTCTCGCACGAGACGATCTTGGGCGTGGTGCCGCTCGCGATCAGCGCGTGAAACCCCGAGACCGCGCCGCACGCAATCGTGATGAACGCAAAGGGAAACAGCTTGCCGGCAAAGACCGGCCCGGTCCCGTCGATGAACTGCGTGACCGCCGGCATCTGGAGCGGCGGCATCAGCAGGATGATGGCCACGCCGAGGACGAGAATGGTGCCGATCTTAAGAAACGCCGACAGGTAATCGCGGGGTGCCAGCAGCAGCCACACCGGCAGCACCGACGCGACAAACCCATACACAATGACCGCCCAGGTGAGCTCGGTGCCGGACCAGGTGAACGCCGCACCCCACGCCGGATGCGCCGCCACCCACTGCCCGCCGAGGAGCGCCGCCAGCAGCAGCACAATGCCGATGCCCGTCGCTTCAGCAACCTTGCCGGGTCGGATGTTGTTCATCCAGACGCCCATCAGCAACGCGATCGGAATAGTCGCGGCGATCGTGAACAGCCCCCACGGGCTGTCGCGCAGCGCATTGACGACGACGAGCGCCAGCACGGCAAGCAGGATGATCATGATCGCGAAGACGGCCACCATCGCGGAGACGCCCGCGACCGGATTGACCTCCTCCTTCGCCATCTGGCCCAGCGACTTGCCGTCGCGCCGGACCGATGCCCACAGGACGATCATGTCCTGGACCGCGCCGCCCAGGACGACGCCGGCAATCAGCCAGATCGTGCCGGGGAGGAATCCGAACTGCGCGGCCAGCGTCGGCCCCACCAGCGGACCGGCGCCCGAGATCGCCGAGAAGTGATGACCGGCGGCCACCCACTTGTTCGTGGGCACGAAGTCCCGCCGGTTGTTCAGCCGTTCGGCCGGGGTCGCCCGACGATCGTCCAGGCCGAACACGCTGTAGGCGAGATATCGCGAGTAGAAGCGATACGCCACCAGGTACGTGCAGACGCCCGCGACGACCAGCCAGGCCGCGCTGATGGTCTCGCCGCGCGACAGCGCGATGACGCCGAACGCGGCCGCTCCGAGCGCCGCGATCGCCACCCAGACAACAACGGACAGAACTCTTGGCATTGGTTGAGGACCTGCTATTTCTGGTGCCAGTCTCGGCGAACCGGCGCCCTCCCGTCAACTGCAGCGCCCTGATGTTGTATCCTCCGGGCTGCCGCATGCCGCACCCCTCGACTCCGCTCGGGGTGCCCTGAGCGACGATCGAAGGGCATGATCGCCTCCACCCCTGACGGCGTCGTCATCGATGTGCGGGTGATCCCTCGCGGGAGCCGCTCCGGGCTGGCCGGCGTGCGCGCCGGAGCGTTCCTTCTGCGCCTCCATGCGCCGCCCGTCGAGGGTGCCGCGAACGCGGAAGTCGTCGACATCCTCGCCACGCTGCTTGGGGTCCCGCGGCGCGCGGTGACCATCGTGAGAGGCGGCCGCAGCCGCCTGAAACGCGTGCGCGTCGAGGGCGTGTCGGCGCAGTTCGTCAATTCAAAGCTCAAGACGCAAGGCTTCCGCAATTGACCCGATGCGCGCCAGGGGAACGACTGTTTCTGTCGCCGCCGCGGGCCGCCCAAGCGCGCAGCGCGAAGCCTGGCAGGTCAGGCCTAGTGAATCTGGTGGAATATCCGGTTCCACCGCACGCCGGTCAGAAGGCTGGACAGTCCGGCGCTCTCGCCGCCGAACGAGAAGTAGACAAACAGCGCCCTGCCTTTGACGTATTCCCGCGGCAGGAAGCCCCAATAGCGGCTGTCCTGCGAGTTGTCGCGATTGTCGCCCATCATGAAATAGTGCCCCGCGGGTACGGTCACCGGGCCGTACCGCACGCGGAGGTCGAAACCCGCCTCTCCGTCCTCGCCGGGCGGGGCGAGGTAACGCACGTAGGGCTCGTCGAGCACCGTGTCATCGATGTACACGCGCTTCTTCCGCAGCTCGATGGTCTCGCCCGGCAGGCCGATGACGCGCTTGATGAAGTCCCGTTCCGGATCCTCGGGATACTTGAAGACGACGACGTCGCCGCGGCGGATCGGATCGATCGGCAACAGCGTCCCCTCCAGGCGCGTCATCGTCGGCGCAAACACAAACTTGTTCACGAGCAGGTGATCGCCGATCAGTAGATTGTTCTCCATCGACCCGGTCGGAATCTTGAACGCCTGCACGATGAAGGTGCGGACGAAGAGCGCGAGGATGACGGCGACGCAGATCGACTCGAAGTACTCGCGCGCGGTGGACTTGTGGTAGGTGGCGGACTCGGGGTTCGTGTTCTCGCCTTTGACTCTTGACATGTGACCTTTGCCTCTCGACCTACTCGGTGCCCAGTTTCAACACCGCCAGGAACGCCTCCTGCGGGATCTCGACCCTGCCGACGCGTTTCATTCGCTTCTTCCCTTCCTTCTGCTTCTCGAGCAGCTTGCGCTTGCGCGTGATGTCGCCGCCGTAGCATTTCGCAAGCACGTTCTTGCGGAGCGCCTTGACCGACTCCCGCGCGATGACACGGTTCCCGATCGACGCCTGAATGGCGATCTCGAACATCTGCCGTGGAATCAGCTCGCGCATCTTCGATGCCATCGCGCGGCCGCGATCGTACGCGGCGTCCCGATGGACGATCATCGACAAGGCGTCGACCGGCTCGCCGTTCACCAGGATGTCCATCTTGACGAGCGGTGACTCCCAATAGCCGGTGATGTGATAGTCCAGTGAAGCATACCCGCGTGAGATGGTCTTCAGGCGGTCGTAGAAGTCCATGACGACTTCGTTGAACGGGAGGTCGTATGTCACGAGCACGCGATCGGACTTCAGGTACTCGAGCTTCTTCTGGACGCCGCGCTTCTCCTGGCACAGCCGGAGAATCGGGCCCACGTGCTCGGAGGGCGTGAGGATCATGGCCGTGATCACGGGTTCTTCGAGCGTGGTGATGCGTCCCGCATCCGGCAGCTTCGCCGGGCTGTCGATCTCCTGCACGACGCCGTCGGTGGTCGTCACCCTGTACAGCACGCCCGGCGCCGTCGTGACCAGGTCCATCCCGTACTCCCGCTCGAGGCGCTCCTGGACGATCTCCATGTGCAGGAGGCCGAGGAATCCGCAGCGGAAGCCGAACCCGAGCGCCACCGATGTTTCCGGCTCGTAGAAGAACGACGCGTCGTTCAGCCGTAGCTTTTCCAGCGCTTCGCGCAGCTCGGAGTACTGATGGCTCTCCACCGGGTACAACCCGGCGAACACCATCGGCTTGAGCTCCTTGAACCCGGGGAAAGGCTCGGTCGTTGGCCGGGCGGTTTCAGTGACCGTATCGCCGATCTTCGCGTCGGCCACGATCTTGATGTTGGCGACGATGAACCCTACTTCACCGACGCCGAGCTCGTCCACCGGGATCGCCTTCGGCGAGAACACCCCCAACCCGTCCACCTCGAAGTCCTGCTTCGTGGCCATGAGCCGGATCCTCGTCTTCGGTCGCAGCACGCCATCGATGACGCGCACCACGATCACGACGCCCCGATACGGATCGAACCATGAATCGAAAATCAGCGCCTTCAGCGGCGCGTCCGGGTCGCCCTTCGGCGGGTGGAAGCGCTCGACGATGGCCTCGAGAATCTCGGCGACCCCCGTGCCCTCCTTCGCGCTGGCAAGAATGGAGGTGCTGGCGTCGAGGCCGATGATGTCCTCGATCTGGCGCTTGCACTCGTCGGGCTGCGCGCTGGGCAGGTCGATCTTATTGATGACCGGAATGATCTCGAGATTGTCCTCGACGGCGAGGTAGGCGTTGGCAAGCGTCTGCGCTTCGACACCTTGCGCCGCGTCGACCAGCAGCAGCGCGCCCTCGCAGGCCGCCAGCGAGCGCGTGACCTCGTAGCTGAAGTCCACGTGCCCGGGTGTGTCGATCAAGTTGAGGACGTACTGGCTGCCGTTCTTCGCCGTGTAGTTCAAGCGGACAGGGTGAGCCTTGATCGTAATCCCGCGCTCGCGCTCGAGGTCCATGGCATCGAGCACCTGCGCCTCCATCTCACGGGCCTGCAGCGCGCCCGTGAGCTC
>JACPPO010000109.1 GCA_016190945.1 Acidobacteriota bacterium
CTGGAGAAGATCGTGCCGATCGTCGTGCCGCCGGCCCGCAAGAAGGTGCATTTCACGTTCCCGGAGTGCGTCAGAAGCGGGCGCGTCGTGATCGAGCTGAGCAGCGCGCGCAAGGTCTACGGAGAGAACGTCGTTTTTCGCGCGCTGAACCTGCATGTGGAGAGGGGCGAGCGGATCGCGATTGTGGGGCAAAACGGCGCGGGGAAATCGACGCTGATGCGGATGCTGTCGGGAGTCGAGGCTCCCGACGCCGGGACGAGGCGCGAAGGACATCAGGTGATCGCGCAGTATTTCGCGCAGGACGAGGCCGACCGCCTCGATCCCGTGCTCACGGTTTACGAGACCCTGGCCGTGAGCTCGCCCACCGAAATGGTCCCGATGATCCGGAACATCCTGGGAGGATTCCTTTTCTCCGGCGAGGACGTGTACAAGCGCGCTGCGGTGCTCTCGGGCGGGGAACGCACGCGGCTGGCCGTCGCCCGGATGCTGCTCCGCCCTTCGAATACGCTTCTTCTCGACGAGCCCACCAACCACCTCGACCTCGACTCGAAGGACGTCCTGCTCGGAGCGCTCGCCGATTTCGGCGGCACGATCATCTTCGTCTCCCATGACCGCTATTTCCTCGATCGCCTCGCCACCAAGGTCGTCGACGTCGGAGGCGGCGAAGCCGTCCTCTTCCCGGGAACGTACGAGGAGTTTCACGATCGGAAGATGCGCGGCGATGAGCCCCCGCAACCAAAACCTTCAGACAAGGCCGGCGACTCCGCGGCGCCGAAGAACGCGTGGGAAGAGCAGAAGCGAGCCGCAGCCGAGGCGCGCAAGCGCGAGCGCGCGGCCAAGGCCCTCCAGGCGCGTGTCGCGGAGATCGAGTCGCAGATCGGACGGAGGGAGCAGGAGATCAAGGATCTCGAGGCCGCGATGGCGCAGCCCGCCTTCTACGACCACCAGGCCACCGCGCGCACCCAGATTGAACGCCACGAGAAGCTGATCGCCGAAGTCGACGCGCTCATGCACGAGTGGGAAGAGGTGAACACGGAGCTCGCCGGGATCGACTGAGGACTGCCGCGCGAATCCAGGACGCCCTGCGCGGATCCTGTCACCGTTCATACTCGCGTTTCAGTAGGGGGTTGATGGCAAAGGCGCGGCTGAGGGATTCCTGCGCCTGGCGGAGGCGCTCGTCGGGGTTCGACGTA
>JACPPO010000017.1 GCA_016190945.1 Acidobacteriota bacterium
CCTAGACCACATGTGTGTACACCATCGTCGTCTCGACGATCGCGTGCCCGAGGTATTCCTGGATCTGTCGGATATCGACGCCGTTCAGCAGCAGGTGCGTGCCAAAACAGTGTCGGAGCGTATGTACCGAAACCGGCTTGTGGATATGCGCCTCCCGCGCCGCCGCCTTAACCGCCTTCTGAACGACCGAATCGCTCATGTGATGCCGGCGGACGATCCCGGCGCGCGGATCGGTGGACAGTGTGCGGCTCGGAAACATCCAGAACCAGCCAAGCTCCCGGCCCGCATTGGGGTACTTGCGGTCCAGGGCATCTGGCATCCACACTCCAGCGAGTCCCGCCTTGCGGTCGGCTTGGTGCTGCGCCTCCGACTCACGCAGGTGCACACGCAGTTGGTCCCTTCCAACCTCTGCGAGTAGCGTCGATCGGTCTTTGTCTCCCTTGCCGCGGCGGACAAAGACCAACCCCTGGTCGAAGTCGAGATCCTTGATCCGAAGCTCGCAGCACTCCGTCACCCGCAGGCCGCCGCCATAGATGAGCGCCGCCATCAGGCGCGGCGTCCCGGACATCGCGCCCAGTAACGCCAGCGTCTCCGGTATGCTCAGGACCACCGGCAGGCGCTCGCCACGCTTGGCTCTCACGCCCGGCGACAGACTCTCCACGTTCAGACCCAGGACCTCGCGGCACAGGAAGAGAATTGCGCAGAACGCCTGATTTTGCGTGCTGGCCGACACCTGCTGGCGCACCGCCAGCTGGGCGAGGTAGTCGCGCACAACCTCCGACGCCACGCGAGGATGGGGAACTCCCTGCTGCTTGGCAGCATAGTCGAGGAACCGCCGCACCCAGTCGACGTAGGTGCACTCCGTTCGATAGGAATAGTGACGGGTCCTCAGGCGCGTCCGCAGCTGCTCCAGCGCCGCCAGCGGAGTCGTGCTCCCTTGCTCGTCCACGACCGTGCTGGCCGGCCGCCGATGCCACTCCGTTCGCTTGATGAAATTGACGAAGTAGACGCGGAGCGCTTGGTCTGCCTGACGCACCTGCCAGTCCTCGGAGCCGCCGTTCCGCTCCAGTTCCTCGCAGAACCCTCGCACTTGATCGGCCAGTGGCTCATCGGACGCCGGGCGCGACAGGAACCGTCGGACCCAGCGCACGAAGTAGGGAGCCGCCGCCGGCCGTACCACCTGGGCCTTGAGCAGAAACTCGCCGAACTGCTGCAATGAAGACTCGAGCTCACGCACGGTTCACCTCGGCCTCTGAGGTTCAAGGTGCATGCCACCACGACTCCTTCGCCGTTCCTCTTTTCCCGCGGCACGTTACGCGCTGGACCGACTCGGAGCACCGCGGTTCGGCGTCAACTCCGGTTGCCTACTTGCAAACCCCGGTTGACGCCAATCCAGGGAATGGCGCCTTCCGCCCAACCTCGGATTTTCGGGCAAATGGTGCCAGCACCAATTCCCGGGTCCGGCCACGTCGAATTCAGGAAATCGTACGAGCAGAAGGTCTTGTGCCCTGACGAGATGGCAGGCATCAGGCCCACGACTGGCGGGAGGTGCCCAAGCGCGATCGGGCGCGCACCGGCAATTGGCGCCATCCACCTCTGACGCCAATCCTGGGAATGGCACCTTCCACCCATCCCCGGATTTCCGGGTAAATGGCGCTCGCGCCAATTCCCGGGTCCTGCGACGTCGAATTCAGGCAAATCGTTCGGGCAGAGGCCGTTGCGCCAGGACCAAATGACGACAATAATGCCCGCGAGTGGTGGCGGGTGCCGAACTCGATCGGTGGCAGACCGGGCGACCGACCGGCGATTGGCGCCTTCCACCCATATGAAGTTGAACTAAACCGCTGATCGCGGTAGGAAGGCCGCTTGTTCGTTCGGCCGTGTTCCGGTCGAGCTACGAATTCCTCCCACCTCCGTCCCTCACAGATCTC
>JACPPO010000114.1 GCA_016190945.1 Acidobacteriota bacterium
CACTTGGTCCTCATCAATATGCGTGTCTCGTGAGATGCGGCGAGGCTCCCTACGGAGAACGCCTACGACAGGCTCTGACATGATCAAGGCGCCGAGTGTGAAGCGGCTCAGGGCCTGTCGCCGCTCGAAGTACTCCCCCAGGCGTGCCTTTTGCCAGCCCTCCTTGCAGAGCAACCAGACGACCTCCAGGTCATTGTCCTTCCGGTGGTTGAGTTCACAGAGGTTAAACTCAACGACGAGGTCCCGCTCGATGGGTTTTGTGAAGTTGACCTTGTATGCCCGCCAAACGATTCCATTAGTGAGCGTCACCCACTCGCATCCCTGGTTGCTGGCGTAGTCGACCGCCTGCTTCACATGCTGATCTTTGAGGTCGAGGCCGATTGCCTTAACCTCGATCAACAAGGCGAGCGCACCGTCGATTTTGATGGCCAGGTCGCAGAAGGTCCCCCTGATCGCATGCTCCGACGTGATCTCGCTGTACTTGTCGTACCCAAAGATCTCGTGCAGCAGATCCATTCTAGAACAGAACCAGGGGACCCGGCTCGTCCGCGGTTACCTGGAGCGCAAGTACGGCTACCGCCAGCCAAACTCAAGAAGTCTGTGGATACGTGCAACTGTTTGCACGTATCCCCAGACTGTGGGATTGCGTCCCGCACCGGCAAGACCTGATGGGCCAAGATTATCGCGGCTCGCGCCAGATGCACGCGTTTCCAAGATATCTGCAACGCCCGCCCGTATCTCACCAGCTACCACCTACCGACTACCAGCTACCACCTGCTTCAGCAACTCCCCCACCGTTTGTCCCGTCACCGGGTCCACCCAGTCCGCGGCAATCTCGGCCAGCGGCTCCAGCACGAACCGGCGGTCGCGAAAACGGGGATGTGGGACGTTGAGCTCCGGCTCGTCGATGATCCGATCGCCGTACAGAATCAGGTCGAGGTCGAGGGTCCGCGGCGCCCCGGGGTGCGGGCGTTCGCGGCCGAAGCGACGTTCAACATCGAGAAGCATGTCCAGAAGGATGCGAGCTGGCAGCCCCGTGAGGCCCGTGGCGGCGGCATTCAGAAAACGAGGCTGGTACCCTACTCCCACCGGATCGGTTTCGTGGAAGACCGAGACACGCAGGTCGCCGATCGAGAACGCTAGTTCGGCGAGCGCCTCGCGCAGGTAGCGCTCCCGGTCCCCGAGGTTGCTGCCGAGGGCGATGGCGACACGGACCGGATCCAGGGCAAAAGTCAAAGGGCAAGAGTCAAAGGTGGAGGGAAATAGGTAGAGTCGACTTGCCCTTTGCCCTTTGACCTACGGGCTTACCCTCATTCCATCCAGCGCGTGGACAGGACAGCTCCCTGGCGCGGTACGCCGCCGGTCCGCCTGCCCAGCAGATCTTCCACGCCCGCCGCGGCCTGCTCGAACATGCGCTGCTGCTCGCGCGACTCGCCAAGGATGATATCGAGCATGATGCGCTGGCGCCCGTGCGTCATCGCGGCCACGCGCGGGCGCCAGCGTTCCACAAACGCGGCGAGCTGGCGCGCATCGTCTTCGAAGATGCCTCGAAACGCGGTTCCGTCTCCCTTCTTGTCCGCCTTCTGGAGTGCGGGGAGGGCGATCGTGCCCGCCGGCGGCGGCAGCGCCGCGCCGAAATCGACCAGCGCCGTCTGCAGCCAGGTGAGCTGCATTTCCTCGCGGTTGATGACGTACTGGTACGCGTTGTTGAAGTCGTAATGGCTCACCGCGCGCGCTCCGGCCTCGTGGCGCTCCAGCAGCGCCAGCCGTTCGGCGGCGAATTCCGCCAACATCTGCTGCAGTTCGGTCTGCTTCACGGCGCGGCTACGCTTTCTGCTTTTCCTTGCAGGTGATGCAGACGCGCGTCCACGGGATCGCCTTCAGCCGCGCTTCTGCGATCGGCTCGCCACAATCGCGGCAGGCCCCGTAGGTGCCCAGCTCGATTCGGTCGAGCGCTTCCTCGATCGCCTGAAGGATCTTGGCGTCGGTTTGTTTCAGCTTGAGCTGGATATGGACTTCGTTGTTGCCGCTGGCCTGATCCGCCATATCGCCCTGGCGGCCGGAATTATTCTCCATCGTCCACTGCAGAGGCTTCGCCGCCGTGCCGCCGAGCAGCTCACCGCGCTTCTGGAGCAACGCTTCCCTGTAGGGCTCCATATAGATCTCCATGTCCATAGGACTAGGCTCCCCGAACAGGCGATCTTAGCTATTCGGCGCGCAGCGTGGCAAGGGGCTTGTGGCGCAGGACGTCGAGGCTCGCCAGTACGCCGATCGCCCCCACCAGCAACGATGTCGCCACGATGCCGGCAATCGTGATGCCCGGCGTGGCCTCCCACGGCATTTCCAGCGCGTAGCGCGCCACAGCCCAGCTGAGGACGATGGCGCCGAGCGCGCCGACGGTCCCTGCGATGGCGCCGAGCACGCCGTACTCGAGCACGAGCATCGCGGCGATCAACTTACCGCTCGCGCCCAGCGTCTTGAGGATCGCCGCCTCGTAGACGCGGCGGAACTTTGTCATCGAGACGGCGCCCACCAGAATCAGACCGCCGCTGAGCAGGACAAGGGCGCCGACCACACTCACCGCAAGGGTGACGTTGTTGACGATCGCCTGGACCGTCTGCAGGATCTCGCGCAGGTCGATCACGGAAACGTTGGGGAACTGCGCGACCAGCGCGGCCTGCATCCTGGCACGCGCGTCCGGGTCTCGCGGTCCCTGCAGCGCCGAGATGTAGGTGTGCGGGGCGCGGTCGAACGTACCGGGACGAAAGACGAACATGAAGCCGCCGGCACGGAAATCCTGCCAGTTGACGCGGCGGACGCTCGTCACCCGGGCCGTGACGAGGCGGCCGAGCACGTCGAAGCGCATCTGGTCGCCGACCTGGATGCGCGAGCCCACCCGGAAATTGCCGTCGTTGTCCCGATCGGAGAAGCGCTCCTCGATCGACACTTCGGCCTCGCCCCGCATCGGCTCATCGGCCCACCATCGCCCCTCGATGAGCTCCTCGTTCGCCTCGAGTTGCGGACGGTACGTGACCGTGTACTCGCGCGCGAGCCCGCGGCCCCTGACCGCTTCATAGCTGTCGAGGTCCATCTCGCGGCCCTGCACCGCGACCACTCGCACGCGCAACGTCGGGATGATCTTCGCGGCCGGCGCGGGTCCGTTCGCCTCGTCCAGGAAGGCCGCCACCCCATCGCGCTGATCGGGCTGGATGTCGATCAGAAACATGTCGGGCGCCTCGGGCCCCGCCTGGATGGCAAAGTCTCGCAGCAGATTTGCCTGCAGCGTCCGGACGCCAAGGATGAAGAAGGCGCCGAGGCCGACTGCCAGCAGGATGACGCGCGTCTGGTTGCCGGGCCGTGCGATGTGCAGAACCGCCTGCCGCAACGCGAAGGACTTGGCGTAACGAAGCGGCTGGACCGCCCGGACGAGCGCGGCACCCGCCAGGTGCAGCACGACCGCGGTCGCCACGAAGCCGCCCGACAGCATCAACCCGACCTCGAGGGAGCCGGCCTGCCACGCCGCCACCGTCACGAGCGCGGCCACTACGCCCGCCGTTACGGTCCACTTCAGCCAGTCGACCCCGGGTAGACGCGGTACGTCCTGCCGCAACAGCAGCGACGGCTTGATGTGTCGAACCTCCAGGAGCGGAACGAGCGAAAAGAGGATCGAGACCAGCAGTCCGATGGCGAAGCCCTGAAGCACCGCGGTTGCCGTCAGGCCGAAGTCGACCTTCATGAGTTCGGTCAGGTCGCCGACGAAGGCTGGCACGACCGCCATCACGCCCGCGGCCAGCGCAACACCGAGGGCGCTGCCGGCCACGCCGAGCAGCACGATCTGGGTCATGTAGATTGCGAGCATCTGCGGCGACGTCGTCCCCAGACATTTCAGGATGGCGATGCTTCGCACCTTCTGCTGGACGAAGACGCGCGTCACGCTCGAGACCCCGATGCCGCCCAGGATCAGTACGACCAGGCCGACGAGGCTCAGGTAGTTTTCGGCCCGCGCCAGGTTCTCCCCCATCTGATCTTCCATGCGGCGAAACCACCTGACGCCCACGAACTCGTTGGCGAAGGCCGCTCGCAGATCGACGACCAGATCCTCCGCCACGCCCTCGGGCACACGCAGCAACTGCTGGAACGACGCGCGGCTCCCGAACCTCAGCAATCCGGTCGAGTCGAGGTCGGCGCGATCGATGATCACGCGGGGCCCGAGTGTGAACGCTCCCATGCGGCGGCCCGGTTCCGCGGTGATGACGCCACGAATCTCAAAAGCCTGCGTGCCAATCAGAATGCGGTCCCCCACCGCGAGGCCGAACTGGGCGAGCAGCTCCGGGCGAACGACGGCGCCGTGGCCGGCAAGGAGGGCGTGGGTGTAGACGCCGTCACGAAGCGTCAGCAACCCGTATAGCGGGAACTCGGGACCGATTGCCCGTAGCTCCACCATCCGCGTCGCCAGCCTCGACCGGTCCGCCGGCCTCACCATCGTTGGAATCTCTGCCGCCTCCGATCGCAGGGTGACACGGCCGGCGCGCTGCTCGGCCTCGAGCGTCGCGAGCACCGTGTCGGTCCATGGACGGTTGGTCGTGAGCGTCACGTCGGCGCCCAGCAGGGTGCGGGCTTGGCCGGCGAGCGCGACACGCACGCTCTGGATAACCGATCGCAGCGCCACAATGGATCCCACGCCGATCGCGATGCACACGAAGAAGAACAGCAGCCGCCGCCACGAGGCGCGGATCTCCCGCAGCGCCATCCGCATGATGAAGGTCATCGAAGCGCCTCCACCGGCGTGTCCACGGCCCGCCCGTCCCTGAGGGAAAGCCGCGCGTCAGCGAGCGATGCCAGCTCCGCCTCGTGGGTCACGAGCACGAGTATCGAGCGCCGGACGCGCCGCACCTCGAGGAGCACCTTCATGATGTGCCGGCCCGTGGTGGAATCCAGGTTGCCGGTCGGCTCGTCGGCGAGCACGATCGGCGGATCGTTCGCGAGTGCGCGGGCAATGGCGACGCGCTGCTGCTCCCCGCCCGACAGCTGTGACGGGTAGTGATGCCCGCGGTCCGACAATTCGACTTCGTCCAAGAGCTGCCGTGCGCGCGGCACCGCGTTGCGCCGCTTCGCTATCTCCATCGGCACAAGGATGTTCTCGAAGGCCGTGAGCGATGGGACGAGGTGGAAGAACTGGAAGACGAAACCGATCTTCTCGCCGCGCAGCCTGGCCAGCTCGTCCTCGCCAAGCCTGGTGATATCGATCCCATCGATGAGGATCCGTCCCGTGCTCGGTTCGTCGAGGCCGGCGAGCAGTCCGAGCAAGGTCGACTTCCCGCTGCCCGATGGTCCGACCACGGCCACGAACTGGCCCGAGGGAATCGACAGGTCGAGAGAATGCAGAATCGTCAGTGGACGGCCACCGCTCTCGACCGTCTTGGAGACGCCGCGCAGCTCGATCATCGCCCTCGCCGCTCGAGCGCCGACTCGAGCGCACGCCAGAGCGTTTCCGCAATGATCCGCGCGCCGGCGGCGTTGGGATGGAGGCCGTCGGAGTTGTTCAGGGACGGGATGCCTGCCACGCCTTCCAGATAAAAGGGGACAAACGCCACGTCGAGCTCGTCTGCCACGTCGCGGAACGCCTGCCGGAACTCCGAGGTATAGGCGAGCCCGTAGTTGGGCGGTGCCTCCATGCCCGTGAGGACCACGGTGATGCCGCGCTGCTTCGCGCGTCTGATGATCTCGCTGAGATTTCGCGTCATCTGCGACACCGGGAGGCCGCGGAGACCATCGTTTGCGCCAAGCTCTATGACAAGAATCTCCACGTCGCCCTCGAGCGACCAGTCCAGCCGGCTCAGCCCACCGGCGGACGTATCGCCCGAGACGCCGGCGTTGACCACCTCGTACCGGTAGCCTTCCGCACGCAGCCGTTCCTGGATCAGGGACGGAACCGCCTGCTCCCGGGGCAGCCCGAGTCCGGCTGTGAGACTGTCTCCCAGGAAGACAATACGAGGAGCAGACGCGAGGTGTTCCTCCTGCGCGTCCGCCTGCGCCGCGGCGCGGGACGCGGCCTCCGGCCGCGGCGCCTCCGCGTGTCCGCACGCCACCCCGCTCGCCACAACGAGCAGTGGCAGCGCGGCGAGCAGAGCACGTAGGATCCTTGGCATGCGCGTCACATTCATTGTAGCCCCGTGACCTTCGCGATCGACCCGGGAACACTCGGCGGCGCGCTCGAAAAGGCCTACAGGCGCCTGGAACAATGCCGGTTCGCGGAGGCATTGCGGACGCGCCGGCTGGACGTGTGGAGTACCGATCGCGCCCTTCAACAGCAGATTGCCACTCGTCTCGGCTGGCTCGACGCGTCCGCGATCGTCTCTCCGCACCTGCCTCGACTGCGCGCGCTCGCTGAATCGATCAGGGATAGCGGCGTCACCGACATCATCCTGCTCGGCATGGGCGGCTCGAGTCTCGCGCCCGAAGTGCTACGGGCCGTCATCGGCGTGGCGCCTGGGTTCCCGCGGTTTCAGGTCCTCGATTCCGTCGATCCCGACGCGGTCCGCGCTGCAATGGCGCGTCCGGCGACGTCGCTGTTCGTGCTGGCGAGCAAGTCTGGATCGACGATCGAGCCCAATTCCATGGCTGCGGAAGCGGAACGCCGCGTCCGCGAGGCCGGGGTGTCTGAGCCGGGATCCCGCTTCGTCGCCATTACGGACCAGGATACGACGCTCCACAGACGCGCGCTCGACCGGCGCTTTCGTGAGGTTTTCATCAATCCGGCCGACGTCGGCGGCCGCTACTCGGCACTCTCGTTCTTCGGGATGGTGCCGGCGGCGCTCATGGGGATCGACATGAATGCGCTGCTCGCCTCCGCGCGCGCGATGGCGGAGAAATGTCTCGTCGACAATCCCAGGCGCAATCCTGGCCTGGCGCTTGGGGCTGTGATGGCGGCCGCGGCGCTCGCCGGCCGCGATAAGCTCACTCTCTCCCTGCCGCCCCGGCTCGAACCGTTCGGACTGTGGGTCGAGCAGCTCGTTGCGGAAAGCACGGGCAAGCGAGGCAAGGGCATTGTCCCGATTACAGGCGAGGGGGGCAACGTCGAGGCAGGCGACGCTCCGCTCGGTGACGATCGCGTCATCGTGAGGATTGTCCTGGCAGGCGGACCGCACGCGTCAGGCAGCGTCGACCGCGAGTGCGCCGCGCATCTGCCAACGGTCTCCCTCGACATGCCGGACCTCGCAGCGCTCGGCGCCGAATTCTTCCGCTGGGAAACGGCCGCCGCCACGGCCGGGCTGCTGCTGGACATCAATCCGTTTGACGAGCCGAACGTGCGGCAGGCGAAGGACGCCACGCGCGTTCTGCTCGACGCCCACAGCGCCCAGGGCCGGCTGCCGGTGCCCGAACCGGACGCCGTGATCGAAGGCGTCCGAATGACGCTGACCGGACGCGCGCGGCAGGCCATCGAAGGGCCGCTCACCTTCCTGCGGCTGCTGCGGCCACCCGACTACTTCGGACTGCTCGTCTACCTTCCGCCAGAGGATGAGGCGTTCGCGCGTGTCCTGCAGGAGCTGCGTCACAATGTCGCGGCCAAAACCGGGTGCGCCACCACGCTGGGATACGGGCCCCGCTATCTGCACTCCACGGGACAACTCCACAAGGGGGGCCCCAACACGGGGGGCTTCATCATCATGACGGCAGAGGTGTCGCCCGATCTTCCGATTCCAGGCGAACCGTATTCGTTTGGCGTGCTCGAACTGGCGCAGGCGTCTGGCGACTTCGAGTCTCTGAATCGCACCGGCCGGCGAGCGCTGCACCTGCACTTGCCGCAGCGCGACCCGGACATGCTCCGGCGTATTGGTGACCGTCTGATCCGGGCGGGCTGACCGCCCGCCCACCCGTAGCGGGCACGCGTCGCGCCAGTAGTGAGCACCGCGCCCGCCGGTTATCGACGTGGAAGACATCGCGCCAGGGCGCGGAACACGAATCGGTGTACACTCCGGTGCCGGCCGGACAATGACGCGGAGCAAAGGGCCGACGATGACGAAACAGACTGGTCGTCGCGAAATTCTCAGAGGAAGCCTGGCCGTGGTGGGGCTGGGCATTCTGGGCCTTCCGGAGTGGGCGCTGCCGGCCCTCGCGCAAGGCGAGACCCTCGTGCCCTTCACCGACATGCCGGAGAATCTCCCCGCGAGCCTTGGAGAGACCCGGATCTACGATGTTCGCAAGATCAGCGGCCCGTTTACACCAAGGGATCAGTTCTTCACAGTGCAGCACTACGGCCATCCCGTCGTCGACCCGGCAACTTTTCGTCTGAAAGTGACCGGGTTGGTGGATCGGCCGACCTCGCTCTCGCTCGACGTGCTGCGACGGCTGGGCAGTGCAGAGCTCGTAGCGGGCTTCGAGTGCTCGGGCAATCGCCGCCCTCTGCAGGGCCTGTCCAGCAACGGACGCTGGACCGGGGTACCGCTGCGCGCGGTGCTCCATCGGGCGGGCGTGAAGCCTCAGGCCCGCGAGTTCGTCTTCTTCGGCGCCGATCGCGGTCAGGAACAAGTCGAGTTCCGCACGCAGAAGTTCACCGTCGATCAGCAGTTCGGCCGGAGCCTGTCACGCGAGAACGCGTTGTCGCCCGAACCATTTCTGGCCTATGCATTAAACGGCGAACCACTCACTCGTCATCAGGGCTCGCCGCTCCGGCTGATCGTTCCGGGATGGTATGGGGTGACCAACGTCAAATGGCTCGCCCAGATCCACGTCCAGGAGGACCAGTACCTCGGGAAGTACCAGGCCCGCTGGTACCGCACCTTGAAGGGCGAGACGATCGACGGCGAGGTCAAGTGGAAAGAGGCCGCGATCACCCATATGCGGTTGAAGTCATTCATCGCGCGCGTCACCCGCGACGGCAGCTGGCACACGGTGCTCGGCGTCGTACTCCACGACGGGACGCCGCTGAAGGAGGTTGAGGTCAAGGTGGACGATGGCCCGTGGCAGCCGGCAACGATGGATCCGGCCACGAGGGCCAGGTATTCCTGGAAGCTGTTTACCTACACCTGGAAGGATGCCACGCCTGGTGAGCACACGCTCGTGTCGCGCGTGACCGACGTCAACGGCAAGGTTCAACCGACTGCGGAGGAGTTGGAAACCAAGAAAACGTTCCTTGAGGACAACTCGCAGTTTCCGCGGACGGTCATGATCGCCTAGCAAGGACGCAGACTGGCAGGAACCTCTCGATACGATTATGGCCGCGCCAGCGCGCGGGCGCTCAGGGCGGGACGATACAAGGAAGCGTTGGCAGGCTCCCGATGTGAACGGCCGTTCTGCGACCACTTTTGCCCGCCGTAACCCCTGTATACCTTGTATACTCCCGCCGAAACCTTTCTCAGTGGTAACCGGCACGACACCATCAATCCTTGGGCGCGCCACCGCGGCGCTCGAACGGGGCCGTGGTACTGAAGCTACGCAGCTACTGGCGCCGCTGTGGCGCTCCGGCACGCTCAGCCGCGAAGACGAACTGGCCGTCCGCACCGCACTGGCGGAAGCCTGGCTGCTGCAGGACGACCTGACCCAAGCGGCCTCCGCGCTCGGTCGCACGCCGGACTCGATGCGCGAGCCGATTGCCGACGCGCGGTTGTCGACGCTGTGGCGTCTTCACGGCCGGATTACGTTCGCCCGCGGTGAGCAGTCGCGGGCCATCGCGTTGCACGCGCGGGCCTTGAAGCATGCCGAGCTTGCCCACGACTCGCGGGCGATTGGACTCGCCCACTATGAGCTGGCGCTCTGCTACAAGCAGGTCGGCGACTCCGGAATCGTGCGCGACCATCTCACCGAGGCGGCCTCGGCGCTCCACGCAGCAGGCGATCGCCGCCACCTCGCACTCGTGCATTCGTTGTCGGCGGTGCTGCTCGCGCAGTCGGGCCGATGCGACGAGGCGACAAACGCGCTCCGGCAGGGCGAGCGGCTGGCGATGGCCATTCAGGCCGACGACGTGCTCGCCGGCATCGTCCACAATCAGGCCAACGTGGCGCTCATTCGCCACCATCACGACCAGGCGCTGGCGCTCGCCGAGCGCAGCGTCACACTTCACCAGACGCTGGGCTCGGGCCACGGCCTGGCCGTCGCCCTCGCCACGCTCGGCCAGATCCTGGTGCAGCTCGGGGATCTGGAGGGCGCGGAACAGATCCTGACCCGTACCCTGGAAGTGCGCAGCCCGGTCCAGTTCCAGGAGACGACCGGCGCGGTCTTCGACACGCTGGCACAAATTCACCTGATGCGCGGCTCGTACGAGCGTGCCGGCGAATGCCTCCGCCAGGCCAGCGAGGCCTACGGCGCGTACGGCACGCAGACGATGCGGTGGTACGAATGGTCGCTGAAGGTGCTCGGCGTGAAGCTGGCCATCCGCCGCGGCGCCTACGACGAAGCCGTCGACCATGCCGAGGAGCTGGTGCGAACACCGGGTGTCCCGCCGGCCGAAGCCATCCAGGCGGAGCTTGCCGCGTGCGAAGCCCTGGTGGCGGCGGACCGTATCCCTGAAGCGGAGCAGCGGCTCGAGTCGTGCGAGGGCCGGCTCGATCCGCGCACCGCTCCCGCCACGTGGGGCGAATTTCTTCGCATCCGGGGCGCGGTTCACGAGCGCTCGAATCGCCCCGCAGCCGCGCATCACGACTTCGCGCAGAGCGCCAGCGTCTTCGATCTGCTTGGCGAGCGCTATCACGCCGCACTGAGCAACCTGGCGCTCGGCCGTCTCGCCGCGAAAGCGGGCAACCGTGGCGCGGCGCAGCGGTACCTCGACCACGCCGGCGCCGTTTTCGGAACGCTCGGCGCCGAACGCGACCTCAACGAAGTTGCCGCGTCTCGGGCGCTCCTCAACGAAGCCGCCGGCACCCAGCCCGTGGTGTCCCCTGCCGAAGCCGACGAAGCCGTCGTCCGGCGATTGGTCGATGCCGCAATCCTTCCGGAGTTGCTGGCGCGGGAAACCGCGACCGCGCTCCTGGAAACCCTCGAAGCCGATGCGGTCGTGGTGTCGGTGGCCGTGCCTGGCGGTGAGGTGCGCGTGGTAGCAGCGGCTGGCTGCGACACCGACGTGGCGCGCGCGCTCGGACGGGCGGCGTCGCAGGGAAGCCGTGAGTACGGAGATGATCTGCTGATGACCGAGTCGCTTGGCCGGGACCATGACGGTCCGCGCGTCTGCACCATCGTGGCCGCCCGCAGGCTGACCGACGCCGCGACCCGTCGCCTCCGCATGTTCGCCGCGATTGCCCGCCAAGGCTTTGAGCTGTGTGGCGTGCGCGAGCGGCCTCCACAGGCGGTCGAGCAGATCAACGAGCGGCCGCTCGATCTGCTGCTGCCGGGTTTCATCTGCGCGAGCGCGGCGATGAACCGCGTGGTCGAGCAGATACAACGCCTGCAGGGTCATAACCTCACCGTCTTGATTACGGGTGAAAGCGGGACGGGCAAGGACCTGGTCGCGCGCGCCATTCACGTCGGCTCGCCGCGGCGCGCCGCCATGTATCTTCCCTACAACTGCACGACGACCACGCGCGAGCTGGCCGACAGCCAGTTGTTCGGTCACCGGCGCGGCAGTTTCACCGGTGCCGTCACCGATCAGCCCGGGCTGATTCGCTCCGCGGCCGGCGGCACGCTGTTTCTGGACGAAATCGGTGACCTGCCGCTGGATATCCAGCCAAAGCTGCTGCGGTTCCTGGAGCAGGGCGAGGTCATGCCGGTCGGCGAGACGCGGCCGCAGGGGGTCGATGTGCGGGTCCTGGCGGCGACCAACGCGGACCTGGAACAGCGGGTGGCGGAGGGAAAGTTCCGGGAGGATCTGTACTACCGGTTGAGCGTGATCCGGATTCACGTCCCGCCGCTTCGTGAGCGGCGCGAGGAGATTCCCCACCTGAGCACGTTCTTCCTGCGCGAGGCGTGCGATCGGCTCGGCAAACCCGACGTCCAGCTCGCCCCCGCAACGCTGGACCTGTTTGCCCGCTATTGGTGGCCTGGCAACGTCCGCCAGCTGCGAAACGAGATTCAGCGGGCGGTCGCGATGAGCGCGCCGGGCGGAGCCGTGGAGCCGGACCACCTCTCAGGGGATCTGTCCGCGCCGCCCGCATCCCCCAGCGAGGCGGCCGTGCTCGCGGGCGCCGGACGAAGGGAGACGCCCCGGAACCTGGGGGCTGCCATCGAGCAGGTCGAAAAGGAGCTGATCGCCGGCACACTGGACCGAACCCGGGGAAACATCTCGGAAACCGCCAGGGTCCTCGGCTTGACCCGCCGCGGCCTCTACCTCAAGATGCGACGCTTGGGACTCGATAGCGTGACAGCGGATACCTAGTAATCAGGTATACAGGCTGCTGGATATCTGATATCCATATTTCGAACGCTCCATAGGTAGGTCTAACGCCATTACTCTATGAATATCAATGATTTACGTCTTGCGCAGTTTTGCCACCTGACAGCAAGGACATCGGCCCTCACATTGATGATGCACGGAGCACCAACCATCTTTCAGGGGGCTCAGGGTGATTCAAACCGTCGCAAATGTCCAGAGACCGCAGACCGGCTGCCGGCCGCGTATCGGTGATCGCCGCAAGGTTCAGGTCCAGGGCCGCCTGACGTGGCGCGATGCCGGCGGAGCGCTCCGCTTTGTCTCCGTCGTCACGCGCGACGTCAGCGACCTGGACGCATTCGTGGAATGCCAGGTGCCGGCATCGATTCCTCTCTACCGCCTGGTGCATTTCCAGATCGAGCGCAACGGCCGTGAGTGCGCGGAGCTGCCAGCGGTGCTGCAGCAGGGCAAGGTTCTATCGGCCGTCTATCGCGTCGGGCCGTACCGGGCCGCGACCGGCACGCCGCAGGGGTACGCGCTGCGGCTCCTGATCGAGCCCGGCGTCGCTGCGACCGCGCCGCGAAAGCGCAACACGCTCGCCGTCGCGAACTAGCTCGTAGCGGTAATAATATACTTGACTGACCGTGCGGTTTCCGGTAGTCTCGACTCATGGCTACCGCAACCGCACCCCGCACCCTCCGCGAAGCGATCCTGTTCTTCGGGGATTATTGCAATTGTCGCAAGGCCGTCGAAGCGATCCGCTGGCCCGATGGCGTCGTCTGCTGCCCGCGCTGTGGCTCCGAGAACGTCACCTATCTCTAAACCGCCCGCGTGTGTAAGTGCTACGAGGACCATCCTAAGGCCAAGTTCTCCCTGAAGGTCGGCACCATCTTCGAGGACTCTTCG
>JACPPO010000113.1 GCA_016190945.1 Acidobacteriota bacterium
CCATCGATCTCGCGCTCGCCACGCACCTGCATTTCGATCATTTCGGCGGCGCGACCGCGCGCGACGCTGGAGGGCTGAAGCCGCGGTTTCCGCGGGCCCGTTACGCCATTCGCGCGGCCGAATGGGAGGAGGCCACACACCCCCACGAGCGCAATCGCGCAAGCTATCTGCCCGATGATTTCGTGCCGCTCAAGGACGCGGGCGTCGTGGATTTCTACGACGGGGACCGGACGATCAGACCGGGCGTCCGGGTCGTGCGCACGGGCGGGCACTGCGCCCAGCATCAAGTCGTGTTCCTTGAGTCGGCTGGCAGGACCGCCGTCTTCACCGCCGATCTGGTCCCGACGACTGCGCACATTCGCGACGCCTGGATTATGGGCTACGACCTCTTCCCCATGGACACGCTTGCCTTCAAGAAGCGTTTCATCCGTGAGGCGATCGATCGCGAGTACCTGATCTTCTTCGAGCACGACCCGCTGGTGGCGGCAGGATACATCCGAGAGAGAGACGGCCGACGATACGTGGAACAGGTGTTGTAAGATCCCAGAACCCAAATCCCAAACCCCAATCGCAGTTCCAAAGGCGCGTATGGACAAGGTTCAAATCGGCATCATCGGCGGCAGCGGCCTGTACGACATGGCCGGCGTAACCGATCGCGGGGAAGTAAACCTGACCACGCCGTTCGGGGAACCGTCGGGCCCATATCTGGTCGGCACGCTGCGCGGCCGGCGTGTGGCGTTCCTCGCGCGGCACGGCGCCGGGCATCGCGTGCCGCCGTCGGAGATCAACTTCCGCGCCAACATCTTCGGCATGAAGCTCCTCGGCGTCGAGTACATCCTGTCGGCCAGCGCCGTCGGGAGCTTGAAGGAAGAATACAAACCGCTCGACATCGTCATTCCCGATCAGTTCTTCGATCGCACCAAGGGCCGGCCGAGCACCTTCTTCGGCCGCGGGTTGGCCGCGCATGTTGGCTTCGCGCACCCGTTCTGCTGGATTCTCAGCGGACTTGCGTATGAGAGCGGCCGGCAGGCGCGAGCCACCGTGCATAAAGGCGGCACGTACGTCTGCATGGAAGGCCCGCAGTTCTCGACGCTTGCCGAGTCGAAGCTGTATCGCGCCTGGGGCATGGACATCATCGGCATGACGAACCTGCAGGAAGCGAAGCTCGCCAGGGAAGCCGAGATCTGCTACACGACCATCGCGCTCGTGACCGACTACGACTGCTGGCATCCCGACCATGACTCGGTCACCGTGGAGATGGTCATCTCGAACCTGACCCAGAATGCCAGGATGGCGCAGGAGATCATTGCCGGCGCCGTCGCCCGGCTGCCGTACGAGCGCACCTGCGAGTGCGCCTCGGCCCTCAAGTACGCGCTCATAACCAGACCCGATGTGATGTCCGACCAGGTGAAGCAGGAGCTGAGGCCCATTATCGGGAAATACCTGGGGGGCACGAAGTGACGGCGATGAAGCTCATCGTCACCGGGTCGATCGCCTACGACTACCTGATGTCGTTTCCGGGGAAGTTCACCGAGCACTTCCTCGCGGAACACATGCAGCGCGTCAGCCTCAGCTTTCTCGTCGATTCGATGGACAAGCGGCGCGGCGGCTGCGCGCCCAACATCGCCTACACGCTGGCGCTGCTCGGCGAGCGGCCGTACCTGATGGGCACGGCCGGCCAGGATTTCGGCGAGTACCGGCAGTGGCTGGATGCAGCGGGCGTGGACACCTCGCTCGTGCGCCAGGTCGCGGACAAGTTCACGGCGTCGTTCTTCTGCAGCACCGACACGGAAAACAACCAGATCGCGTCGTTCTACACGGGTGGGATGGCCCATGCGGCGGAGCTCTCGTTCCGCACGATCGACGCGCCCGGGCTGGTCATTATCTCACCGAACGATCCGGCCGCGATGATCCAGTACGCGGAGGAGTGCCGGACGCTGAAGATCCCCTGCATCTTCGATCCCGGACAGCAGTGCGCTCGGCTGTCAGGGCCGGAACTGCGCGACGGCATCGTCGGGGCGCGTATCCTGATTTGCAACGACTACGAGTTCGAGCTGATCCGCCAGAAAACCGGCATGGGCGAGCGCGAAGTGCTGGCCGTCACCGACGCCTTGGTCGTGACGCGCGGGGACGAGGGCTGCTCGGTTTACCAGGGTGGCAGCCGTCTCGACGTGAAGGCCGTGGCGCCGTACCGGATCGTCGACCCTACAGGGGTGGGCGACGCATTTCGTGGCGGGTTCATGAAAGGGATGGCCGCCGGCGCACCGTACCAGACATGCGCGCAGTTCGGCAGCGTCGCCGCCACTTATGCGCTGGAGCACCTGGGCGGCCAGAGCCACGCGTATACGATGGGGGAGTTTAAGGCCCGCTACGAAGAGCATTTTGGTCCGCTCCCGGCATTCACCTGATCAGCGGCAACCGCTGTTGCCAGAACTCCTCCAGCCCGAGTGGCCGCCACACCTCGCACCCCCCCAGCCAGCAGTTGCCGAACGCCCGCGGCCGTCGCAGCTCCAGCCCGCTCAACCGTACCTGAATACTGTCGAGGCATCCGCCGGAACCGGACGGTCGGCCGGAAACAAGCTCATCGTCGCGAAGCGCTCGTGTTGACGAAACTCAACTTACGTCGGTCGAAGAGCTCAAGAAAGCGAGGAGCTGCGTGGAACCACGAAAGTCAGGCTAACATGAGGGCGCGAATGGCGGCGGTCGAGCACGCGAAGCCCGATTTCGGGCTGAAGATGAAGCGCCTGCGCGAAGAGCGCGGTGTGTCGCTCCGCCAGATTGCCGATGCCACCAAGCTTTCGGTCGGCGCGCTCGAGGCGCTCGAGCGCGACGACATCTCGCGGCTGCCCGGCGGCATCTATTCCCGCGCGTTCGTGCGCTCGTATGCGATCGAGGTCGGACTTGATCCCGAACAGACGGTCCGCGACTTCATGGTGCAATTTCCGCACGACTCGGTCACAGTCGGAAGTCCACACGCCCCACAACATGGACAGACGCCGGGCACCAGGCGACGCGGCAGGGTGGTGGCGATTGTCGCCCTCGTCGCCGTCGCGGTGCTGATTGGCGCGATCCTGTTCTTCACGCTCGCCTCGCGCCAATAACCGATCCCCGCTGGCGCATGGAAGCTGGTTTTCGCACGCCATTTCTCGACATCTTCAGACGCGGCGAGGTCGACCGCGACATCCGCCTGCTGGCGGCGCGGGGCGCGCTGGGCCTCCGCGCCGACGAGCAGCGCAGCCTTCTGGAGCTCCTTGTCGGCGATCCGGATCCGGAGATCGCGCGAACCGCCGAGGCAGCCCTGCGGGCCGACTTGGTGGAACACGCGGTGGTCGACGTCCAGCCGGACGAAGGCGAACCCGCCGGAGAGGAGGAGCGGAAGGGGGGCTCCTCGCTGGAGAAGATCGCGGCCATGAACCCGGCGCAGCGGCTGGCGCTGGCCATGACCGGCACGCGCGAAGAGCGCGCCATGCTCATCCGCGATCCGAACAAGATCGTGGCGGTCGCGGTCCTCAGCAGTCCCAAGATGACGGAAACCGAAATCGAGCGCATTGCCCAGATGGCCAACGTCTCCGACGAGATCCTCCGCATCATCGGCACGACCCGCGCGTGGACCAAGAGCTACGGAGTCGTTTCCGCGCTCACAAGGAATCCAAAGACACCGCTGGCGGTGTCGATGAACCTGCTGTCGCGGCTGCATGAGAAGGACGTGAAGATGCTGGCGGCCGACCGCAACGTCCCCGACGTGCTCCGGATCGCCGCGCGCAAGAAGATGCGCGCTAAGTAGTGTTCTGTCGCGCCCACTCGCGACGCATTTCGGCAAGGCCTTCCATGTACACGGAGGCCTTCTCGCGCTCCTCCTCCGAGGGAAGGCTCTTGAGCAGCTCGATCGCGTGAGCGATATCGTGCTCGATCGTCCGCCTGGTCGTCTTGAAGTAGATCCGGCGGACCTCGGAGAGAGCCGACTGGGGATCGGGCGGTGGCCCTGGCTTCAGCGATTCTAGTGGAACGAACGCCACGTCTTATTCGCCCTTGTGCAGCGCGTCAGCCGCGGTGCGATACGCGCGAATGTTGAACGCGTTGCACGCCTGATTTCGAGCGGGGGCGCCGTCTCGGCGAACAGCCGCGCGGCCTGGGTGTTATCCACGCGCGAGACCGTGCCGTTCGATGTGGAAGTCGAGGGGGCGGGCTCCGGCGCCGGCCAGCGCGTCGCGAATGGCGTCGCGACGGTCCGGCGGCCCGTAACAGAACAGGCACCCCCCGCCGCCTGCGCCGCACACCTTCGCGGCCGTTGCACCCGCGCGCATGGCGCACGCCATCAGGTCGTCGATCGCGGCCGTTGACACCCCGGGGGCGAGACGCTTGCGGGTGTTCCACTCCGCGTCGATCGCGTATCCGACCGCATCCCAATCCCCCCTGGCCATCGCGTCTCGCATCGCCGCGGCGGTGTCGCGAATCCGTTCGAAGCAGTCGAAGACGTGACGGTCGCCGTCGATGTGTTTCTTCATGATGTCCCAGTTGTTCGTCCCGGAATTGCGCGGTTCGCCGGTGTAGCACAGCACGAGACGACGCTCCAGGTCGGATAGGTCAACCTCCAGCGGGACGCGGCGGATACCGTCGACATCGAGCTCGAGTGTGGCGATGCCGCCATAGAGCGCGGGGCGGTAATCCTGCAATCCTGTTGGCACTCCAATCGCCTGTGCCTCGACATTCATCGCGACCCGGAGCAGCGCCTCCGGCTCGTAGTGGGTGCGGTTCCATTGCGCCAGCGCGGCGCAGGAGGCGACGTTGAGCGCCGAGGAGCCGCCAAGGCCCGCGCCGGCGGGGGACTCACACGAGGTCGTCAGCGTGATCCCGCGCGCTTCGAAGAAGTGGACGATGAGCGACAGGAGGCGCAGTTCGCGGCGGTTCCGCAGCTCGCGCCAGTCGTCGGCTTCGAGCGTCGCGCCTGTGTCTTCGGAGTGGATGAGGATGCGGGTGTCGGACCGGGTCTCGAGCGTAGCGTGGGCTCTGAGGCTGATGGCCGCATTGATCGTCTGCGCGCCGGGATGAAAGAGGTAGAGAGGCCAGATGTCCAGCGTACCGCCTGCGAAATCGATGCGGGTGGGAGCAGACGTCTCAATACGCACAGAGCATTATAAGACCGTGCTTGCAGGACGCTCTTATAATTGGCGTGTGCCATCCGGTATCCGCCGCGATATCGGCCAGTTGCTGATTGGCAGTGTTCCGGCGACAACCATCCCGGCGGAACTGCGGTCGCTCGCGCGCGAATTTCAGCTCGGGGGCGTCATCTTGTTCGCGCGCAACATCGAGGCGCCGGAGCAGGTTGCCGAGTTCTCGCACGACGTGCAGTCGCTGGC
>JACPPO010000116.1 GCA_016190945.1 Acidobacteriota bacterium
CTGAACAAGAGGTCCTGTTCCACTTGGTGGAAGTTTGCAAGAACGGCGAGCGCGGGTTCCTCGCAGCCGCGGATCGCGTGAACGATCCCGGGTTGAAGTCGCTCTTCACGGAGCTGGCCGCGGAGCGCGCGCGATTTGCTGCGGACCTGGTGCCGCACCTGCAGCGACTGGGCGGCCGCACCGACCAGGAGGGCACGAGCGCCGGAACACTGCATCGTGGCTGGATCGGCCTCAAGAGTCTGGTGCCTGGCCATCACGATCACGCGATCGTGATCGAAGCCGAGCGCGGGGAGCGCGTCGCTCTGAATGCCTACCAGGACGCGCTCAACGGCATGCTGCCGCCGACCGTTATTGGCCTCATCGAACAGCAACGTGACGCGCTGCAGAAGGCGAACGACCGCATCCGCGCGATCGACATGGGCTATTCGTAACCGCCCGTAACCGATGGGGGTGGCCGTGCAGACGGAGACGTCGTACCTCGGGTTCCGCCTTCCGCACCCGTTCATCGCCGGCGCGTCGCCCTTCGCGCACCACCTCGACTCGGTCAAGCGCCTCGAGGATGCCGGCTGCGCCGCGGTCGTTCTGCATTCGCTCTTCGAAGAGCAGATCACGGCCGCTCGCGACGGGCGCATCAGGCACATGGACCCGTTCGATCGCACCTTCGCCGAGGCGCTGGCGGACTTTCCAGGCCATGACGACTACCCTCTCGGCCCTGACGCCTATGCCGAGCACGTCAGCCGCGTGAAACAGGCCGTCAAGATCCCGATTATCGGCTCGCTCAACGGCACCTCGCCGGAGTCATGGCTGACCTTCGCACGGACCATCGAGCAGGCGGGCGCCGACGCCATCGAGCTCAATCTCTACGAGGTCGTCACGAGCCCGGCCGTGCCCGCCGCCGCCGTCGAAGCGCAATTCGCAGGGATCGTGACGGAAGTGAAACGAATCATCAGAATCCCAATTGCCGTGAAGGTGTCGCCGTACTTCACGGCGTTCCGCGATATGGCCAGGCAGCTCGACACGGCGGGCGCCGACGGGCTCGTCCTGTTCAACCGCTTCTACCAGGCCGACATCGACATCAAGACGATGAAAGCGGCCGTTCAGGTTGAACTCTCCAGCAGCAGTGAGTTGCTGCTGCGGCTGCGGTGGCTTGCGATTCTGTACGGCCGCGTGAGACCGTCGCTCGCGGTCACGGGAGGCGTGGCGACGCCCGACGATGGCATCAAGGCGATTCTGGCGGGCGCCGATGCCGTGCAGATGGTGTCGGCGCTCCTGCGCCACGGACCCGACCACGTGCAGGCCATGCGCCACGGTCTCGAGCGCTGGATGGAATGGCACCGGTTCGAAACCCTGGATGAGGCGCGCGGCCGCGCGAGCCTCGAGCGCGCGACCGACCCCGCGGCCTTCGAGCGGGCAAGTTACATTCGGACGCTCCAAAGCTGGGGCCACTGAGAAGGAGTCGCCGTCGCCCGTAAAGCCAGGCGTGGCGCGACGGCCTCGAAATCACCCCCTACCGCCTACTGAAGTAGTCGATGACGGCCGTGGCCGCCTTGGTGCCGACTACCGCGCCAAGCTCCTCGCGCGTGGCCCGACGGACGCCCGCGAGGCTCCCGAACGCGTCCAGCAGCGCGCGGCGCCGGCGCGGCCCGATGCCGGAGACGTGGTCGAGCTCCGATCGCAGGTCGCGCATCGATCGCGCCTTGCGATGAAATGTCACCGCGAACCGGTGCGCTTCGTCGCGGATGCGCTGCAGGAGCCGCAGCGCCGGATCGTTCTCCGGCAGCACGATCGGCTCCTGCCGGTCGCGTGCGTACAGCAGTTCCTCCCGCTTCGCGATAGCGGCGGCCACGAGGTTGGCGAGGCCGAGCGACTCCAGCGCGTCGTAGGCCGCCGTGAGCTGACCTTTCCCGCCATCAATCAGCATCAGGTCCGGGAACGGCCCGCCGTCCTCGATCACCTTGCGGTAGCGGCGTTGCACGACTTCCCGCATGGCCGCGAAGTCGTCCGGCTGGGTCCTGGGCTTTGGGCTTTGGGCTTTGGGCTTTGGGCTTCGGGTTTTGGGCGCCGAACGCCTTGAGCCTGAAGCCGAAAGCCCTTTGATGCGATATTTCCGATACTCGCTCTTCTTCATCCGGCCGTCTTCGCAGACGACCATCGACGCGACCGTCTCGCTCCCCTGGATGGTCGAGATGTCGAAACACTCGATGCGCCGGGGGATGGCCGGCAAGCCGATGGACGCGCGCAGCGTCTCGAGCGCGTCAAAGTGGGCGGCCGTGATTTCATTGAACCGCGTCCGGTACGAGAGCTCCGCGTTGCGCGTGGCCAGTTCGACGAGCGCGCGCCTGTCGCCTCGACGCGGCACCGCGATCCGCACCCGGCGCCACGCACGCTCCGAGAGCCACGCTTCGATTGCTTCCGCATCCTCGATGTCGAGCGGTAGATTGATCTCTGCCGGCGGTACGCGCGCCTCGTAGAACTGCTGTACCGCCGCCTGCAGGACATCCGCGTCCGTTTGCGCGAGGCCACCCGGCTCCGTCGCCAGCTCGACGCGCTCGACCACGCGGCCGCCCCGCATCGCGAACACCTGGATCGCGCTGCCGCTCGGCCCGACCTTCAACCCGAACACATCGCGGTCCCCGAGCTCGGGTGTCGCCACCTTCTGCTGCCGGTCGCGCAGGACCTGCACCGTGCGCAGCGCGTCGCGCGTCTGCGCCGCTTCCTCATATCGCTCGGCGCCCGCCGCGTCCGCCATGCGGGCGCGCAAGGTCGCGAGCAGTTCGTCGTTGCGACCCTCAAGGAGCAGCTTCGTACTGGCCACCGCGACCGCGTACCGCTCCTCGGAACAGATCTCCGCGACACACGGCGCGATGCAACGCTTGATGTCGTATTCGAGGCACGGCCTTGCCCGCTTCCCGGTCATCACCTCATTGCACGACCGGATGCCAAACAACCGATGCGCCAACCCCAGCGTCTGGCGGGCCAGTTTGGCCGGCAGGAAGGGCCCCGCGTAGACGTCGCCCCCTTTTTCGACGCGCCGTGCCACGAGGACGCGGGGAAACGCCTCGCTCGTCGTGAGCTGGAGGTACGGATAGTTCTTGTCGTCGCGCAGCAGAATGTTGTATTTCGGCGTGCGCTGTTTAATCAGGTTGTTTTCGAGCGCGAGCGCCTCCATCACCGAGTCGGTGACGATCACCTCCAGGGAGGCGATCTCCTCGAGGAGCGCGTCATGGCGCGGGCTGAGGCCCGCCGCGCCCAGGTAGCTGCGCACGCGGTCCCTCAGCGCACGCGCCTTGCCGACGTAAATCGTGTCGCCGGCGGCGTTGCGCCACAGATAGACGCCGGGCTGCTCCGGCAGCCGCGCAAGCTGCTCCTTGAGGTCGTGGATCGGCATGAGCTACTATGTCGCCTCTGATCCTAACGACAGAAGCCCCTCATTATCACAAGGCATGACGTTTACGGGGTTCGTGGGAACGGTGTGCATGTTCCCGTTGCGGGCCATCATCGCCGCCAGCGTGGCGCTGCGGATCCATCCCAACACACTGACGCTCATCGGCGTGCTCATCAACGTCGCCGCCGCCTGCGCGCTCGGCCTCGATCGGTTCGTCCTCGCCGGTGTCATCATGATTGTCGCCAACATCTTCGACTTCATCGACGGCAAGGTCGCGCAGCTGACGAACACCGTGTCCCGGTTCGGCGCCTTCTGGGACTCGACGCTCGACCGCTTCTCCGACATCGCGTTGTTCCTCGGCCTGATTTATCTCTATGCGGACCTTCGGCGGACCGACTACGTGATGGTGGCGGCGCTGGCCATGATGTTCTCCATCATGACCAGCTACACGCGCGCCCGGGCCGAATCCCTCATCGACAAGTGCAAGGTCGGCTTCATGGAGCGGCCCGAGCGTATTGTCCTGTTCATGATTGGCGCGTTCACGGACCGCATGGCGGCGGTCTTGTGGGTGATTCTCGTCCTGTCAATCATTACCGTGGCCAACCGCATTCACTACACGCACCTGGCGCTCCACAACCGCCCGATGCCCGGGGGATCGAACATCGTCACGAAGGTGTTCTGGCGCGCATTCTTCTGGAGGGACGAGCGGACGACGCTGCCGTACGATTCATGGGTGATCGCGATCCTCGGGTTCACCTGGCTGACACCGCCGGACTGGCTCCGCGATCCGACGGCATTCGGGCTCGGGGTCTGGGGATTTCTCCGGTAACGTGGGAAGGTTCACGCGCGCTCCTACAAGCACGATGGCGAATAGCGACCCGGCGGAATGTCAGAGCGCGCTCGAGGCACTTCGCTCGTTCGGCCCGGCGCTCTCAATAAAGCTGTACCGTCTGAAGCTCGATCCGGCTCCGCCGCTGCCTGTCATTCCGTGTCTCGATCACGAGGCGATGCTGCACCAGAGGGTGGCGCCGCACGCGGCGGCATACGTGCAGGAGACCGCGTCAGGCGATCTCCACGAGGTGGTGTTCATTCCGGACGATCTGCGCATTGAGGTCGACACCGTGTCGACGTGGGGCGAGGCCTCGGAGGAATCGCGCGGCCGATTGGTCGCGCTCCTTGCCGCACGGCTGCCCCGCTATCGGGTCAACGTCCAACGCGCGTCGCGCTGGCGCGGAGACCGGCGTGTGGCCGATGCGTGCCGGGCGCAGGTCTCGCTGCGTGACGTGCTGCTCGGCCAAGACATGGCTGCGGTGAGGGCCGCCCTCGATCGGCTGCAGACCGTTGGCGCCCTCATGGAAAAGCAGTCGCGTGTGGCGTCGTGGGCGGTGCGGACGGTCACGGCGCCGATCCTGGCGGCGGCCGGCGTCGTCACCTATCAGGTGCTGGGCATGTTCACGGCGCGGTTGAGTGAGAACGGCGTGAGCGCGCTCCGGTATGTCGTCCTGGGACTACTTGGGGTCGCCTTCCTGTACTACGGCCTCAAGGCCGTGCAGTTGACGGAGATGTCGAATCGGGTCTGGAAGCGCGCGGCGGAGTACAGCCTGATCCTGGCGGAGCGCCGGAGACTGTCACGAACTCCGTAGGTCGAAGGGCAAGAGTCGAAGGTCGAATCGCGATCGCACGTCGACACATCAACCGGCAGCGACCTTCTTGACAAGGTTTGCCCTCCGCTCTTTGACCTTCGACCTACGCGCCGGCACAAGCGCAGCTTTCGCCGGCTTCTTCCTTGTCGTGCTCACCGAGTCGAGGCTGCGGCGCAACGCTTCCATCAGGTCGACCACCTTCGGCGACTCCCGCGGCTCTGGCGCAACGATCTCCTCACCGGCAATCTTCGCCTCGATGATCTGGCGGAGGCCTTCCGTGTACTCGTCCTTGTACTCTTTCAGGTTCAGCGCCGCGTCGAAGGTGGCAATCACCTGCCTGGCGAGCTTCATCTCTTCCGGCTTCACCCTCGACGGCACCGATCCAAGCTCCTCGATCTGGTCGATGCTGCGGATTTCGGCATCGTGGTGCAACGTATACATGACGAGCCCCCTCTTCTGGGGACGGATCGCGACGAGATACTCGCGCCCGTAGAGCGCCACCTTGCCGATGCCGGCCTTCCCCGCCATCCCCTCGCGCATCACGGCGAATGCGTCGGCGGCCATCGGGCCGTCCGGGGCCAGGTAGTACGCGCGGTCCACGTAGAGCGGGTCGATGTCGCCGGCATTGGCGAACTGGACGAGGTTGATGACCCGGGTCGACTCGACGCGGACTTTCTGGATGTCCTCCTCGCTGACGATCACGTAGCGGCCCTTCTCGAACTCGTACCCCTTGGCCAGCTCTGAATTCGAGACCTCACGCTCGCAGTGCGGGCACCACCGCTTCTGCTGGATGCGGGTCTGACACTCGGCGTGCAGCTGGTTGAAGGACAGAGCGGCCGCGGACTCCGTGGCTGGAAACACCTTGACCGGGATGTTTACCAGGCTCACCTTCAGGAACCCCTTCCAGGTCGGACGAGGAGGCATACGGGGAATTATCGGTTCGGACCGGATCAGACTGCATCCGCTTCGTCCCGGCTGCCCAACTCCAGGCCCGAGCCCCCAAGGTGGACGTCGTGCGCCTTGACCTTGTCCCGCAGCAGGCGGCGGGCCTGGCCGTAGAGGTGCCCGGGAACCTCGAGCCGGCGGGCGATACTGCGGAAATGCGAAATAAGGACGAGGGTCACCGCCCCTTCCTCCTTCCAGGAGACGGCGGAGATCTGCCCCCACGACATGAACCCGCTGTCGGACCAGACCCCGTCGCGGTAGAAGCCGCGGGCGATGCGCGTGCTGAGCGGAAACGCGTAGCCGTAGTACACGAACATCATGACCTCGCCGAACAGCTGACTGGGCGGCCGCCGCAGCACGAAGAACTTGAACACGACGAGCGCGCCCAGCACGGCGCCGAGCGCGAGCGCAAAACCGTAGTAGCGAGGCTTCGGGTTCTGCCAGACGAGCAGCGCCGACCTCCGGCGCACGCGGAACCGCAGCAGGTCCGCGATCACCTTCACGTTGGCGGCCAGAAAGCCAATCCCGAAGAAGAAGAGCACCTGCGGGAGCAGTGTCTCCGGAGCCATGGGATCAGAGTGACATAGTCAAATCCCAAAACCCAAATTTCAAATCCCCGCTCAGGACAGGTTGGCCTGCCGTTTGACTACATCCATCGACTTCAAGCGCGCGACAGATATTCGCCCGTCTCCGTGTTGATCCGCACCATGTCGCCGGGATTCACGAACGGCGGCACCTGGACGACGATCCCCGTTTCAAGCGTCGCGGGCTTGACCTGCGCGCTGGCGGTGGCGCCTTTGATGCCCGGTGCTGTCTCGAGAACCTTCAGATCGACGGCCGGCGGCAGCTCGATACCCACCGGCTCGCTGCCGTAGAACTCGACCTGGATCGTCATCTCGGCCTTGAGGTAGTTGACGGACTCGCCGAGCACCCCGCCGGAGATGTGGACCTGCTCGTAGGAGCTGGTATTCATGAAGCAATAGTCGTCGCCGTCCTTGTACAGGTACTGCATCTCGTGCTCGTCGAGCGTGGCCCGGTCAAGCGAATCCTCAGACCGCAGCTTCTGATCCGACACCGAGCCGCTGCGGATGTTGCGCAGCTTCACGCGCACGAAGCCGCGCAGGTTGCCGGGGGTGACGTGCTGCAGCTCGAGGACACGGAACAGATCCTGGTCGACCTTAATCAGCATGCCCTTCTTGAGGCGCGTCGCCTGTATGGAAGCCATGTACGTGACGATCCCACCGATGCTAGCACATGGTCAGCTCGTAGCCGGTAGCCGGTAGCAGGAAGGTAGTGGGTCAGTTTGGCTCTGGCCCTGAAAATGTGAGATTGGCGGCCAAAGCTCGATTGAGAAACCTGTTCGCCTCAAGGCGTTCATTTCCAGTGAGGGCATAGGTATGGGTTGATTCGTGATAGTGCGTGACCATCCATGCCCGCCCGGCCTCTGATTCACCCGTGAACGTGACACAACCCTCCGGCTCAAACTGCTGGCGTATGTCAGCCATAATTCAACGCCCCTCCAAGAGTCCCACGATTTCCTCGATGGTCCAGACGTGCTCGGCGATGCCAGCTTCCATCGCTGGCGTCACTCGAAGGGTCTGATGCACGCGGGCGAAGTTGTAATACATAAAGTATAGGGCCACAGCTGCCGCGTGATTTTCGACCTTTTTTGAGAAGGCGTTCGTCAGGCGAGTAAACCGGCGCATCGACATCCGCATCGTGAGGTTCTGGCGCTCGACGTAGCTGGTTGAGATGTGCTTGTCGGTTGGGTCGCCCGTGACGACCTTCGTCTCGCAGCCCAAGCACTTCGCCGGGCTGTACCGCTTCTCGCCGTCCGGGTCGTTCCCGTAAATCTTCGTCAACGTCGCGTAGTCGATGTCCGC
>JACPPO010000002.1 GCA_016190945.1 Acidobacteriota bacterium
GCCGAACTGGGCCGCGGCATGCCGGTTCACCGACGTCAAGCTGCATCTGTACGGCAAAGCCGATCCGCGGCCGGGCCACAAGATGGGACATCTCACCGCCGTCGGGCGAACCGCGCGGGACGCGCAGGAGCGCGTGATCGCGGCTCGCGACGCGCTGTTGATCTGAGAGCGGATACGTCCCGTGGACCGCTCTACGGCAGCGTTCGGCTGAAGGGCCGCGCGCCCCTCCCTGAGGTCGCTCTCACGGACCCTGAGGTCGCTCTCACGGAGGCCTTTCTCGGGCTCAGGAAAGCGTGGCTCCGTGTTCCCGTAGCAAGGCTCTAAGCACCGAGCGGTGGCAGCGAGCCTCCTCTGCACAGTAACAGCCAATTGAAAAGTCTGTGCTATGGGACAAGGCGGCAAGCAGTGTCAGGAGCCGCGTCGCCTCGGGACGTTTCATCTCACTCCGGTATCGCTTCGCGAAGGACCTCCACGCCCGGTCGTCGGTAGCGTGGAGTGCCTGCTTGACCAAGCCCTCCGACGGCGCAAGATCCGGCAGCCACACGTCGTAGAAACCGCGCGACGCATGCGCGGCCTTGGGCACCCCACGCGGCGGTCGCCGCACGGTACCCAGGCGCAGCCCCTCGCCGCGTGCCCTGGGGCTACCCAGCCGAACTACGCGAATGGCCATTGGCGTCGCCTGTCCTCGCTTTGCATCCGCCACATCTCATGACGCCGAACGCTTCCGAACGAGCCGCGCGCCGCTGCGACATGGTTCCACGGAATGGAGGTCGCGCCGGCTCCATATACATTCGGTGTTAGGCGGCCTCGCGGATTCCACGTCAGCGCACGCTCGTGGTCACCGGCTGCTTTGCCTTCGCTTCGGCGTCGACGTCGCGCTCCCAGTCGGCGAGAAGGAGCCGCAGTTTCTGAGCGATGTCCTGGCGGCGATTGGCGAGATCGTGGCGCTCGCTCAGATCGGTCCGGACGTCGAAGACAAAGGTGTGATTGCCGTCGACAACGAGCTTCCAGTCCCCTTTGCGCACGGCTTTCTGCAACCGGTTGCCGACATTGGTTCGCCAGAAAAGTGTGCGCTCCACCTCCGGCGTCCGGCCCTCCAGAATCGGAAACAGGTTCATGCCCTCGAGACGCGCGTCCGCGGGCACGGGTGTCCCGGTGACCGCGAGGATCGACGCCGTGAGGTCCATCGTGATCCCTACCTGGTCGGACACCTTGCCGGTCGGAATGCGTCCCGGCCAGCGGACAAGCGCCGGCACGCGGATACCGCCTTCCCAGACGGTCCATTTCCGACTGAAGAGCGGCGCGTTGTTCGAGAGCCATTCGCCACCGTTGTCGTTGGTGAAGATGACGATGGTGTCGTTCGCGAGGCCGAGGCGCTCCAGTGTTCGGAGCACGTCGCCGACGCCACGGTCGACACGCTCGACCATCGCCACATAGTCGGCACGTGTGCTGGTCGTCGGATCGCTCGGCATTACATGCCGCGCGTTACCAGGCGCCACCGATGGTGTGTCGGGCACCTGGTACGGCCAATGCGGCGCGTTGTACGCTACGTCGATGAAGAACGGCCGATTCGCGTTTTGCTCGATGAATGTCACGGCTCGTTCAGTTACGAGGTCGGTCATGTAGCCCGTCACTTCGACGGGACGCTCGTTCTCCCACAGGTCTGCCCTTCCATCTCCGCCACGATGGGTGTAATAGTCGTGATACCCGCTCTTCAGGCCGAAGAAGTAATCGAACCCGTGCGCGTTCGGGCTGAACTCGGGCTTGTAGCCCAGATGCCATTTCCCAACGAGCGCCGTCGCGTAGCCATTGTTCTTCAACAGCTGCGGCAGGGAACGGTCGTTGGTCAACAACCCGCGATCACCGCCTGGCGCTCCCTCGCTCGGCAGCGCCGCCTCGAGCCCGTACCGCTGCTGATAGCGCCCGGAGATGAGCCCCGCTCGCGTCGGCGTGCAGAGGACTCCGTTGGCGTAAAAATCAGTCAGCCTGACGCCATCACGCGCCAGGCTGTCGATGTTCGGCGTCTTCACGTCGGCGGCGCCGTAGCTGCCAATGTCGGCCCAGCCCAGATCGTCGGTGATGATAAGCAGGACACTGGGCCTCGTCTGGTTGGTCGATTGCGCGCGGGCTGGCATCGAAAGCGACACTGCGATCAGGGCAACAGCGGGTACATACAACCGCATTTGATACCTCCAGGATCCCGATGTGAGCGGCGATGCGATGATATCTCCCTCTGCGCCCTGTGACGCTCAACGATCAGTAACCTGCGAGGCCACCCGAATCTACGGGATGCGCCTCGCTCGGTAGCTCGATTCCGAGCAGCCGCTCATCGCTTCCGACCCGTTGGCGTTGAAGAGTCTACGTGCCCCACGCCGAGACGTCACGCGGCTTATCGTGTTCCAGATAGTCGGTGACGCGGCGTGAGTCGGTCACGCCGCCGTCGGTGCGGAGCTAGGGGGTCAGCGTCAGGGTGTGCACGGCCGGTCCGGGCAGGAACGGTGTCGGTTCCCCCTTCACCCAGGCCGCGTGAGAGTTCGCGTAGAAGGGCGAGAGCGGATGCCCGCTCTGCCCGATCGGCATGTGCATGATGCCGTCGGCCTCATGCCCCGGCGAAACGACCATGCGTTCGGAGGCGCCGATCGCGCGCCACTGCACGCGCGGCGTATAGAGATCGCCCGGGAGCGCCGCGGGAGGCATGTCCAGCCAGCGCCCAAGCAACGGAATCGCGCCGGACAGCGGATGCCGGTACGCGGCGACGTTGGCCTCGGCCCAGATGCGGTCGCGAAGGCTGCCACTCCGATCGCGCATCACCTGCTCGATCGTGGCGTCGACGGCAGCGAGCAGCATCTCGCCCCACGTCGCATACTGCGGATCGAGCAGATGCCGCGGCTGCTCGTTGACGAGCCTCCAGATCGGAGCGTCGCGGCGCCGCACTGTCGTGTAATCGAACGACGGGTCTGCTTCGTAGCATTCCGACAGGACGAAGGCGACGACGCGCTGCGAC
>JACPPO010000125.1 GCA_016190945.1 Acidobacteriota bacterium
GCGGGCGACACCTCCCGGGCAATCGCCCAGATGAACCCCGTGAGCTCGCGCGCGATCGCGGTGGCGACCTTCGGTTTGGCCTTCCCCCGCGCGACCAGACGCCGGAAGCGCGTCGTCAGTCGGAGTTGCGCTTTCCACGCGATGTCGCAGACGACCTTTGGCAGCGCTTCTTGCCGGTACGCATGCTGGCGTCCGATCCGCGGAATCCCTTGATACGCCCACGCGGCTTCCGCGAGCAGGCGTCGCACATGCGGATTGCCCGCCTTCGTGATGCCGCCGCGTCGGACACTCGGCCCACTGGAATATTCCGATGGTACGAGCCCGAGATACGCCATCAGTTCGCGCGGATGCCGGAACCGGGTGAGGTCGCCGAGCTCGGCGACCAGGCTCACGGCGGTGACAAACGAGACACCCCGTAAGGCTTGGAGCGCGGCCACGACCGGGGCCCACCGCCACGACGGCCCGAGTTGCCGCAGTTGCTCGGTCAGGCGATCGAGGCGCTGCTCCGTTTCATGAATCGCGTCTCGATATTCTTGGAGTGCGATGTGCTGCGCAGCACTCGGGAAACTGAGATCGGTCAACCACCGTCGGTACGGGAGCGTCCATCCCTCGCGGCCGGGGTACCGACGCCCCTGGCGCAGGAGAAACGCCTTCAGCCGGTATTTCGCTTGCGTCCCGACGACGACGGCGTCCTCGCGGGCTCGCACGAGATCGCGCATCGCCTCGTCGGGATCGTCCGGCACGTAGATCGCGCGCAGTTCGCCGGCGCGATGCAACCGGGCGAGTGTCTGACTATCGCGGCGATCGGTCTTCACGCGATCCCCGCTGCGTTTGGGCACCATGGACGGACTCACGACGACGCACTCTTCGCCGCGCTTCGTCAGATGCCGGTAAATGCCGAAGCCGCAGGGGCCAGCCTCGTACACGAAATGCAGGCGCCGGTCCGGCGCGCGCAGCGCGCGCACGACCTTGTCGAGCGGCTCGAGATCGCTGGCGATCACGCCGTAGTGGCGGACTTCGCCGTGGCGGTCGCCCTCGGCGATGGACACGTCGATCGTTTCTTTGTGGACATCCAGCCCTACGAACATGCTACGGTTCCCCATGACCTACCTCCTTGTGTGTGGCCGTATGTGAC
>JACPPO010000118.1 GCA_016190945.1 Acidobacteriota bacterium
GCCGTGTCTCGTGCGCCTTCACGCTCTTCTCGGTCGCGATGAACGGCGCGTGCTTCATCATCACGATGTTGTAGGGATACGCGTGGTTGTACTTCACGCGGAGCATGCAGCGGGCCACGCGATAGAACGGATCGTCGGGTTTGGCGCCGATGTACGGCCGGTCGGCCGGGTTGGCGTCGAGGTAGACGTAGTCGCCGTCGTTAATCCCGAGGTCGCGCGCCGCTTGCGGGTTGATGTGGAGCTGGTGCTCGCCGACGCACGGGGCGCGCTTGTCGAGGCGGTACGGATCGCCGAAGTTCGAGTCGTACAGCATGTGCCAGTCGACGTTCGACCAGCCGGAGTGCACGCGATGCCGCGTCTTCGGCGTCAGGCAGTAGAACTGGAAGCCCTTCTCCCACAGGAAGTTCTTCGTGCCCTTCACCTGCGGCCACCCCAGCTTCACGTTGCGAATGGTCCGCTCGTCCCACCCTTCGGCCGCGCGCGAGATGCCGTAGTCGTCGGGCCGGACGTAGGGGTTCGAGCTGACGATGACGTTCGGCAGGTAGGGCGTCGCTTCGGGTCCTTCACGGTGCACGATGAAGTTCTCGCCGTACTCGATCGCCTCGGGCACATCGGCGTACGCGTGCAGACGCCCCGTATCTGTATGGAACGGCTCGCTGTCGTGTACCTGCTCGTAGAACGGGATGCGGGGATAGGTCCGGAAGTTCAGCAGCGCGCCGCCAGGAGGCCCGTACTTCCCGGCCATGATGTCCGCGACGCTGTAGCCCTTCGTCGTCGTACAGGTATCGAGCAGGCGCTGTAAGTACACCGCCCGCTGGCCCTCGATCTCGAACTTGAACATGTCCACGAACCGCTGGTCGCCGGTCAGCGTCGTCATCGCCTTGGCGATGCCCGCGAGGATCGCGAGGTCGTCCTTGCTGTCGAACACCGGCGGGATGCCCCCCTTCCACACTTGCAGGAACGGATTCGAGCAGCTCGCCGTCACCTCCAGATCCTCGAACTCGAGCCAGGAGTTGGCCGGAAGGGCGATGTCCGCATACTCGATCGACGCCGTCATCTGGATGTCGATCGAGACGATCA
>JACPPO010000117.1 GCA_016190945.1 Acidobacteriota bacterium
GACCAGGGCGGCACCGTCGCATCGCGGATGACGCCGCGCGACCGGCTGATTTCGCATGCCGGCGAGCCAAGGACCGCGCAGGCTGAGGAAACGATGCGGAAGCACAAGATCAAGAAGCTTCCACTCCTGAATGCGGACGGCACGCTGCGAGGACTGATTACCGCGAAAGATCTCCTCGCGCAGCGCCAGCTGCCATTTGCGACGCGCGACGCGCAAGGTCGATTGCGGGTCGGCGCGGCGATCGGCGCGACGGGCGACTATCTCGAGCGGGCGGCGGAACTGCTGCGCGCCCAGGTCGACGTGATCGTCATCGACATTGCGCACGGCCACTCCGGCGTCATGGCGTGCGCGATCGACGCGTTTCGCAAGCGTTTCGGCGACGTCGAACTCGTGGCGGGTAATATCGCGACCGCCGACGGTGCCCGCTTTCTCCTGGAGCGCGGCGTTGACGGGATCAAGGTGGGCATCGGCCCAGGAGGTGGGTGCACCACACGCCTGAACACCAACTTCGGCGTTCCGCAGGTGCAGGCGCTCGTGGAATGCTGGACCGTCGCGGCGGGGCGCGTGCCGCTCATTGCCGATGGCGGCGTGAAGCGTGATGGAGCGCTCGTGCAGGCGCTGACCTTCGGTGGCGACACCGTGATGCTGGGGAGCGTGTTGGCCGGTACGACCGAGACCCCTGGGGAGGTCGTGCAGAAACCTGTCGTCGTCCCTGATTCCAGCAAGACGGTCCGCGTCCCCTTCAAGGTATTTCGGGGAATGGCGTCGCTCGAGGCAATTGTCGACCGGCTGGATGTGGAGGACGCGGACGCCGCCGACGTCGAGGCGCTCGGTGCCGAAGGCATGGAGATCAGCGTCCCGGTGCGCGGCTCGGTGCGGCCGCTGCTTCGAGATATGCTGAAGCACCTCTGCTCCGCCATCAGCTACAGCGGCGCGGGGAGCCTGGGTGAAATGCAGGAGATGTTCCGGAAGGAGCCGGAGCGCTACGTCATCCGCCTGACCGAATCGTCGCGCCGCGAGTCTTTCGATCGCTAGCTTGCCCCAATTGAGCGGGTCGTCAGATCCGCCTCCCCTGACAGGGTATCGACGCTTGGCTTGGGTACTCAGGCCGACCGCGGCTTCGCGCGCGCGCACGAGAGCACGAGTGAGAGTGGAACGTCGACCCCCCACGATGTTCTGCATGCTCGCTCAGGGCATGCAACTCGATGACACAACACCGACGGGGTCCTTATTCATAGTAGTCCGGCGCCTTCCTGAGCCGAGTGTTGCCAATGTAGTCGTGCTGAATCCACAGCTGGGCACCAGTGTTCGTGAGAAACGCTTCGATGGCTTCCCTTGTGGCGGGCGTCTGTTCTTGGTTGAAGTCGAAGGTCGTCACGCGCTTGAGCGTGCGGGCTTCTGGAAAGTGATAGAGATCACCGGACAGCACTACGCCTCCGGTCTTCGGCAGTTTCACATATAGGACCTGATGGCCCGGCGTGTGCCCTGGCGCAAACTTGATGACGACGGTCCCATCACCGAACACGTCGTGCTCATTGCTCTCGATGATGACCGCCTTGCTGTTCTTCAGCGCAGAATAGCTCGAAGGCTGAGTGACACCAGTCGGCTTCTCAGCGAACATGGCGTCGCGCTCGACCTGCCGCACGAGCCAAGTGGCGCCTGCGAACGCATTCGCGTTGGCGGTGTGGTCATAGTGGTAGTGCGAGAGGGCGAGGTATGTGATGTCGGCCGGTGAGTAGCCCACTTCAGCCAATTGCGTCATCAGCGGTTTCCTCAACGTCAGGTCTCGCTCCGACGAATCCGGCAGGACGACATGGTGCGCGACTGCAGCGCTGGTCGGCGTCCAGTCCGCATCGGGAACGGCGCCGGCGTCCCATATCAACCTACCTTGTGGATGAACAACCAGGAAGCAGGGTACGGACAAATCGGTCGTGGCAACCTCTTCCTTCTTCAGACGGAATCGTGCCGGATCGGCCTTGAGAGTGCCGCAGTCGAACACATAGAGCCTGAGGGCCTTCGCCTCTGGGGCGAGGCGCTCAGGAGAAGATCCCGTCTGTTGCGTACTGCACGCGACGACGGTCAGTACGGCCGCCGCCGCGAGAGCCGCCGTCAGCGATCGACAGTTGAGACATTCCATGTTCCTCCTATGCGGCCCAAGTCGGACCATTCTTCATCCGTGCTTCGTGTTTCGAACACCTAACGTCGCCGCACCACCGGCAGCGCGTTACGATACGGCGAACGTCTGGTGCATGGCGTTAGCCGGCCCGTCGGCGGCGAGGCTTCGGGCGGCGTTCCGTCTCCTGCATCGCTCCCTCGCCGGCCGCCCGATAGAACGCGATGATTTCCTCTGGTAACTTGCCGGCGAGTCGTCGCGCCCGACGGTTGCGGATCTTTCGAACCATTTCGACGGCGCCAATTCCAGGTGCCTCCATGAGTTGTGACCTTCATGGGCGAGGGGATGTTCAATACTCGGTACCGCGATTCTACGTTGACGGCATTGAACAGGCGAATCTTGTCGAGCCCGACGATGTGACCGTCGATCTTCAGGCTTGGTCGCACAGCCGCGATGTACCGGAGTCGAGCCTCGGGACCGGTCAGGAAGTGCAACGCTGCGCGGTCGTGCCAGAAGTCATAACGGTGCTTCGGCAGTTCGATCGTTGTGATGTCAGCGTTCGATACTGAGCAACTTTGTGTCGAAAAGCGTGATCCAGTGCGTGGTGATCCCCTCGCCAACGACGTCAGCAATCCCCCGCACCTTACGAACAGGCACTGTGTCAAACTGAATACCGACGATCCGGCCCTCCAGCTGAATTCGCGCGCCAGCCGCGACAGCGTGCCATGCAGCCTCACTATCCTTGAGCGCGTACGCGGCGACGGTCACACCCTTGTTTCCGCTGTCCATCTTCAGTTCGATGCGTGGCCCCTGCTCGGGGTGCTCGCCTGAGGACTTCCCGACTCTGCCGAACACTGCTGACCAACGGACGGTCTGACCACCGTACTTCTTCATGATGTCCCAGTCGTCGGCCGGCACGACCTGACCGCCGGCAAGTGTCTCAAGAGTAACCTTCGGCCTCTTCCCATTCCATCGCCCGACCTCATCGAGGAACCTTGGGAAGGAGCTGCGCCACTCCGGCTGACCCTGAGCGACCTGAGAATGAACAGGTTCACCAACTGAGGCTGAGGGCGTGCCGGAAGCCGGCGCATCTTGCTTGGACGAATTGGAGCCGCAGGATAACTGCAGTGACGCAATCAGCAGCACGCCGGCGGACTGCTTGCTTGAGAATGTCATCGATCTCCTTCACCGGTACGTTCGACCTCCGTCAGGCTCTCCCGGAGCGCCATGGCGAGTTCAGCCCGGTCACTTGCGGGAAGCTTGAGAAGCTGAGGAAGCGGACGCCATGGCATGGCGCGATCGTCTCACGTCGGGCCGTGAGCAGCAATCCCACCAAGACCAGAAGTCACGTGATACAGGCTGAGGATTATTGTCTTCAAGCCGGGCCTGGCTTCAGCGGACTTCAACGGCTCCACCGATCCGCGGTGCGGTGAACGCGGCGCGCCGCCGGGTCAGGCGGCGTGATCGCCGGCGGACTGCCTCTCGGGAGAACACAGCACCTGAACCCCGAGCACGAACCCGGAACTCCGAACCGGGAACACAGAACTGTCTTGGACTTCTAGATTCGGAGGCGAACGTGATCCGTGTCTGTGGGTGGCGCGGAGGCGTCGCGCGAATGACGGATGCCGATGAAAATCGCGCCGGCCACCAGGCCGCCGAGCGCGGCGACCAGCAGGAACGCCCCGGCCAGCGCGAACATGCCGAGCATCACATCGACGCTGATATCGGGCGCGGCGGCCGGCTGCTTGAGGACTTCGACGACGATCGGCTGTTGCTGAATGAGGAACACAGCGGCTTACAGCTTAGCCCAGGCCTCCACGTCAAGCGCGAGCTCAGCGAGCGTCCGGACGCCAACACCGGTCGCGCCTTTCGGCTGGTACGGCTTGGCGTCCTCCGCCCAGGCAGTGCCGGCGATGTCCATGTGGACCCACGGCAGATCGCCGGTGAATTCCTTGATGAAGAGCGCGCCCGTGATCGCCCCACCCGCCCGGCCGCCGGTATTCCCGAAGTCGGCGATCTCGCTCTTGAAGAGCTCTTTGTAGTCGTCAAATACCGGCAGCTGCCACGATCGATCGCCGGCCCTCTCGCTTGCGCGCCTGACCTGTTCGACCCACGAATCGGGCGTCCCGAACAGGCCGGTCGTGGTCTTGCCGAGGGCGACGGCACATGCGCCGGTCAGCGTGGCGACGTCGACCAGATGCGTGGCGCCAAGCTGGCGCGCGTACCACACCGCATCGCCCAGGACCAGCCGCCCTTCGGCGTCGGTGTTCAATACCTCGACGGTCTTGCCCTCCGCGCTGGTGAGGACGTCGCCGGGTTTGAGCGCCCGGCCGCCGGGCATGTTCTCGGTCATCGGAATCACGGCCACGCAGCGGACGGGCGCCTGCAGCCGGGAGATGGCGGCCATGGCGCAGAGCACCGCGGCGCCGCCTGACATGTCGTCTTTCATCTTGTCCATGTTCTCAGCCGGCTTGATCGAGATGCCGCCGGCGTCGAACGTGATCCCCTTACCGACGAGCCCCAGCACGGGGCTAGTCGGGCCGCGCGCCGACCCGATGCCGGCGGCCTTCTTCGGCTCATGGCGCAGCACCACCACGCGGGGCGGTTCCTGGCTGCCGCGCGCGACACCAAGCAGAAGACCCATCTTCAGCTCGGCGATGCGTGTCTCATCGAGAATCTCCAACGTGAGGCCGGCGTCGGTGGCGATCGCCGTGGCGCGTTCGGCGAAGACCCTGGGGGTCAGCGCGTTGCTTGGCTCGTTCGACAGCGTGCGCGAGAGATTGGTGCACTCGCCGAGCACGCGGCCGCGCTCGACCGCACGCTCAACCGCGGCCGGCTCCCCTCCTACCCGCAACTGCACGGTGTCGAGCCAGACGCGCGGCGGGTCGGTGGTCCTGTAGGACGCGCCGTCGAAGTTCGCCAGAATTACGCCCTCGGTCAGTACCTGCGCCGCCTCCTGCGCCGTGACGTCCGTACCCGGGCGATGCACGATGGCGATGTTCGTCAGACACCGCTGGCGTGCGGCCAGCGCACCCGCCGTGGCGGCGCGCCGCAGTCGATCGGGCGAGAGATCCTTGCGCGATCCGACGCCGACGAGCGCCACCCGACTCGCCTTCCATCCGCGGACCGAGGTGAAGAACAGATCGAAGGCCGTGCCCTTAAGCTCACCACGCGTGCGGGCGCTGGCCACCTCGCCACCAGACGCGCCATCCAGGTCGGCTTCGTCGGTCAGCGTGTCGCCTTCGAAGACCGGAAAGATCAGCAGGTCCGTCTCGATGTCGCGGGACGACTTGGTCGTGAGGGCAATGGCAGGGGTCTGATGAGCGGTCAGCATCGATGTGCGCTTTCCCGTTGTCGCGACGCGGCTTGTCGGGCCACGGGATACGGCTTAGAATCGTACAGTTCGGGGCCAAGTATGACTGATCCACGCCGCGCGTGTTGCACGCTGGCTGCGGCGCTCGCCATCCTTCTGCCGGCACTCACGGTACAGGGACGGCAAGCCGAGGCCAAGAAGCCAAGTCTATCACTGAGGGCCACGCCGCCAGTGGGCTTTACACCACTGCGCGTGCGTGTCGTGGCGGATATCCGCGACGGCAGCGATGACCATGCGGAGTTCTATTGCGCAACCGTCGAGTGGGACTGGGACGACGGCACTGTGTCAGAAAACTCCAGCGACTGCGATCCGTACGAGGCCGGGAAGAGCACGATCCGCCGTCGCTTCACGGCGGATCACATCTACCGGCAGCCGGGCCAGTACAAGATCACGTTCAAGCTGAAGCAGAAGACGAAGCAGGTTGCCGCGTCCAGCACCAGCGTCCAGGTTCGGGCCGGCGTCGGCGATGACTTTGGACGGTGACGGCCGCGTCCCCGTTGACGCGGTGATGGCGGAGTTGCACGAGCGCGTGCGCGAGCGGCTGCGCGCGCAGGTCGTCGCCAGCGGCGGCTCGCGCGCGCTCGAGGACCCGGCGCTTTTTGCCGACGTCGAGGCCCTGCTGCACGCGGCGGTCAGTACCGCCGACACTACGAAGCTGATCCTGCCGGAGCTGCTGGGCGACCCGGACAACTGGCGCCTGACCACGTCGATGCGCTACCAGTCCCACAGAACGAAGGATCCCGCGTCGCTGCTCATATTTCTGAAAC
>JACPPO010000119.1 GCA_016190945.1 Acidobacteriota bacterium
AACGCTCTTGCGCTGCCGTCGCTCCCACGTCAGCACGCCACAGCCCTCGACGCTCTGGACCCACGTCACCGACTGACCGGTCGTGTAGCTCGAGGCGGTCAGCGCCACCGCACGCAGCTGGCCCGCGCCGAGATTCCGCGCGATGCCAGGAAACGTGCCGTCGCCGCCCGGCTCCAGCGCTTGTATCAGCAAGTGGCGCAGGGGCGCCGTGTCGACCAGGCTGCGAACCCTCGGTGCGCCGGGCACACCGCCCGAGACCAGGCGAAGGCCCCACCGTGTGACACGCAAGGCCAGATCGGCGCGCTCGACCCGGAACACTTCCTCAATCCGCAGACCTCGCCACAGCTCATGGAGCCGGGCGACGCCGTCGCGGAAGGGCCCCTCGTGCGAAGCGAGACAGGTCGCGTTGATGCCGCCTGCGGACACGCCCGTCAGGATGCCCGGTGCCAGGTCCGGGTGGCGCGCGGCGAGATGACGCAGGAAACCCACCTGATACGCCGCGCGCGCGCCGCCGCCGCTCAGGACGAGCGCCAGTTCCGATTCACTCACGGAAAGATGCCCAGCTCAAGATAAGCCCTCGCCACCTTGTTGATGATGGCGTTCAAGAAGGCCGCTGTCCGCGGATCCCGCACGGCGGGCTGCCGTTGACGCGTCACGTCTCCGACGCTGCGCGCGGGGGGCATTGCGTCCCGGCGCGCGTCGGGTCGATGCTTACCGCCACGTCGAACTGCTGCGGCAGTCGGGCCGCGAAGAAGTGGACCTCGTGGGTGCCGTGGGACGCTTCGCCAATCAGCACCAGGGTCGCATGGCCGACCAACTCGATCGCTCGATCGCGATTGACGTCGAGGCGAAGTGCCCGGCGCCGCACGATGTCGATCGCAGGGTCGGTCATGCACGGGCTCCAGTCGTCGTACCGACACGACCAGCCTCCTGCAGCAGACCAGTCACCTCAGCATCCGTCGCCTGTGAAAAGTCCTCGTACCACAAACCTACGGCCGAGAATGCCGCCGGCATGCGCGCGCAGACGACGCCGTCGGCCAAGGTTGCGAGGTCCTCACAAGTGTCCCGCGCGCCGACCGGCACCGCGACAATGACGCGTGAAGGGTTAAGGCGCCGGATTGCGGCGATGGCCGCCCGCATGGTCGACCCCGTTGCCAGCCCGTCGTCAACGAGTATTACGACTCTTCCCTCTATTGGCACGGCGGGACGCCCGTTCCGGTACGCACGCTCGCGACGCGCCAGTTCCCGTTCCTCACGCTGGGCGACCGCCTCGATGGCCTCCCGCGGGACACGATACCACCGCACGACGTCATCATTGAGGACGCGGACCCCGCCGCTGGCGATAGCCCCCATGGCGAGCTCGGGTTGCTGCGGCACGCCCAACTTGCGCACGACGAACACATCGAGCGCGGCGCCGAGCGATCTGGCTACTTCGTAGGCAACCGGAACCCCGCCGCGCGGCAGCCCGAGCACGAGGACATCATCGCGGCCGGCGTACGCGCGAAGCCGATCCGCCAGCCCTTTCCCGGCCTCGCGGCGGTTTGCGAAGCGAAGTTCCCGTCCGGCCTCGTTGAACATGTTGGGCAAACCCGACTGCGACGGTGCAAGCCGGGTGCCCTTCCGGGTCGCGCGCTGGCCCGCAAAGTCCGGTCTCCCTGGCATTGGTGCGCGTGACATGGCGGAAATCTCCTCAGCGGCTGCAATTTTTCCGGGGGGCGGCGGGCGAAACTTGCCCGGTCAAGCAGCCGTCCGGGCGGAATCGGTCCACCACGCTGTCCATTTCTCGGAAGCTGTTGACGATTCGCGGGCATCGCCGGGCGGACCGCCGCCCGCATGACAACGGGTCGGAGCGAGCTGTTCATGCGATTCCACTCGTTGGTCGAAATTCGGGTTACTCTTGCGCGCGTGGCTGAAACCGTCGGGTTCCACAGCAATGGAAACGTCGCGTCCTAGCGCGCGGAGCGCGCCAAGAGACACTGGCAACCAGACAAGGACTCCGCCGGGATATCAAGGGCGGAGCCCTTGCCTGGTTAAACCCTCAACGGGCTCTGGTCCGGACTTACGTTACGCACCACTGAGACAGGACGGTAGAATGACCAGTTCGCGAGACCCCTTTCCGGCCGTGTCGATCCTTGCATTCTCGTTGATCGTTCCGCCCACGGCCTCCGCGCAGGCGGCAGGAGTCGACCCTGCGGCCCCCACCGCGCCGGCGTCAGGCGCGACTGTTGAGAAGGGCTTCGTCAGGCCACCAAGCACGGCCTGGACGGTCCTGGCGGGCGGAGCGGAGCCGGTGAGCATCGCCCACTCGCTGAACGATCGCAGCTTCGCGCTGCTGGCGGTCGTCTGGCATCGCGTGATGACTCGCCCCCGTGGGCCATCCGTCCTCCGAGGGCAGCTCGAGGTCGCCGTTGAGCTCGTACCTGTATTGGTTGTGGGGCAGCGCGCCACCACGTATGGCTATGGCTTCTCGCCGATATTCTTCCGCTGGTCGATGAGGAAGCGCGGTGTCGTCGCGCCGTTTGCGGAGATCCTTGGGGGGGCGCTACGAACCGATCACGAAGTGCCGGAAGGCGTCTCGCGTTTCAACTTCACGGCGCAGTCAGGTCTTGGCCTGCAGCTCCCTTTGGCCGGGCGCCGGTCTCTCGTGTTCGGTTACCGCTTGCATCACATTTCCAATGGCGGACTCGGCCCGCGAAGTCCGAGCCTGAATTCGAACGTCGTGTACGGAGGACTCACGCTCTGGCGGCAATCGTCGAGCGCTCCGTAAGTCACGCGATTCGCCCGCCGATCGAAATCCGGATTACTCTTACGCGCATGGCTGAAACCGTCGAGTTCCACAGCAATGGAAACGTCGCGTCCGGGTATCTGGTCAAGCCCTCAACGGGCTCTGGTCCGGGAGTCCTGGTCATCCAGGAATGGTGGGGCCTGGATTCCGGAATCAAGGAGATGGCGGATCGCCTCGGAGCCGCAGGCTTCGTAGCGCTCGCGCCCGATCTCTACCATGGGGAACTTGCCGCGCACGACGAGATGGACAAGGCGGGGCACCTGATGCGGAGCCTCCCGCCGGACCGGGCTGGCCGCGACATGAGCGGCGCGGTTGACTATCTCTCCAGTCACCCGGCAGTGACCAGCGAAGGGATCGGCGTAGTGGGGTTCTGCATGGGCGGCATGCTCTCGTTCATCATCGCCGCCAATCGTCCCGACAAGGTCAAAGCGGTGGTGCCGTTCTACGGATTTCCACAGGGCGAGATGGAACCGGACTGGTCGAAACTAACCGCGTCGGTGAGCGGGCACATGGCAGAGCACGACGCTTTCTTCCCTCCCGCCGCTGCCCGCGCGCTCGAAGCCAAGCTCAGGGGTATGGGCAAGAACGTCACGCTGACAGTCCACCCCGGCACCGGCCACGCCTTCATGGCGCCTCACAACGCGCTGGGGACGTTGAACGCGCAACTGGCGGCGCGGATTTGGCCGAAGGTCGTTTCGTTCCTGCAGGAAACCGTTCGCTGACCCGAACAACGCGTCGCCCGTGCCAGCAGCTTCGTCCTGGTCACGCGGCGAGCGGGTGCCGCCATCGCAGCCCCTGAAAGCGCGCGAAGTCGCTGTCAGTGGTGACCAGCTCGCAGCCGTGCTCGATCGCCAGCGCGGCGAGATAGGCGTCGGTTACCAACGGGCCCTGGATGCTCGCGCCGAGGCCGATAAAGATGTCCCAATGCCGCCGGGTTGGCGCGACCAGCACCGCACGCGGCCAGTCGACAAGACGCTGGCAGAACGCGACCGCCGTCTCCATGGGCGTCGGTGGGAAGTTTTCACCGGCGGTCGGAAATTATCCGGAACTCGAACGACAGATCCGGGGAATGCACCGGTTGCAACAGGCTTAGGAGACAAGTGACGGCCGCGGCTCGTCATCGCGACTGCAGCGCTCCCCGCCCGGCAGGATTCCTGCTATCCCTTGTGCGGCGGGGCCCCGGCCCCGGCGTCAATGAGGCGCGCGAACAGCCGGGGCCGATGACCCGCACGAATCCACGATGGCGTCACTCCGAGTACAGGTTCCGACCGCGGACCACTACGAACAGCTGATCGCCTGTCAGGCCGCCTGCCCGGTCCATACGGACGCGCGGGGCTACGTGCGCGCCATCGCCGACGGGCGGTTCGAAGACGCCTATCTAATCGCGCGCGGGCCCAATCCCTTCGCCTCCATCTGCGG
>JACPPO010000011.1 GCA_016190945.1 Acidobacteriota bacterium
GCACCAGGTCATTCGGCGCATCGTGGACGAAGGCAAGTTCTTCGAGATCAAGCCGGAGTACGCGCGCAACCTCATCGTGGGTTTTGCCCGGATGAATGGCCAGACCGTGGGCATCGTGGCCAACAACCCCCGCCACCTGGTGGGCTGTCTGGACGTGGACGCCTCGGACAAGGGCTCGCGCTTCATCCGCTTCTGCAACGCCTTCAACATCCCGCTGGTGAGCCTGCAGGACGTGCCCGGCTTCCTCATCGGCAACGAGATGGAGCGCGAGGGCATTATCCGCCACGGCGCCAAGATGCTGTATGCCTTTGCCGAGGCCAACGTGCCCAAGATCACCGTGGTGCTGCGCAAGGCCTACGCCGGCGGCTACCTGGCCATGTGCAGCAAAGACCTGGGGGCAGACTTCGTCTTCTCCCTGCCCACGGCGGAGGTGTGCCTGATGGGCCCGGAGGGCGCGGTGAACATCCTGTTCCGCAAGGAGCTGGCGGAGGCGGAGAATCCCGGCGAAGTGCGCGAGCGGCGGCTCAAGGAGTTCTTCGACAAGTACGTGAACCCCTACTACTCAGCCGCCCTCCAGCACGTGGACGACATCATCGACCCCCGGGACATGCGCCCGCGGATCATCCGGGCACTGGAGCTATGCGCCAACAAGGTGGACGTATTGCCAGAGAGGAAGTTCGGGATTACGCCGGTGTAGGTGTCTCCTACTCCGGGGCGGCTCTCTTCCTGGGCGCGCGCCGCGCCTTCGTCGGCTGGAGACGCCTGTCGGACGGCGCGCCCCCAGCGCCCGCCCGGCGCCACTCGGCTGCGACTCGTTCTGCCAGGAAGACCTTGAGCAGGGACTGATAGGGCACGTCGCGTTTATTGGCGAGGGCCTTGAGGTCGGCCAGCAAGGGCGCCGGCAGACGCAGGGAGATCGTCTCCGTTGAGGGCCTCAGGTTGGGGAAGGTGACGAACTGGGCCCCCGACCAATCGACGTACTCGGTCGAATCGTGGGTCTCCCAGAATTCCCGTTCCTCCGCCTCGGACCCAAACTCAGGAATGGCTTTCAGGGTGCGCTTGGGTTTGGCCATAGATCCGTCGCTCCGCCTGGCTCATGGGTCGGGCCGAGATCACCCGCACCCGGGTGCCCCGGACCGTAAAGACCACGGCAAGTCGTCGCCGTGCGTCCGTCTGGCCCAGGGCGAAGAACCGTGGCTCCTGTTGAGAGTGTTTGACGTCCGCCGCCAGCAGAAGAGGTCGATTGAGCAGGGTCTGCTCCGCTTCGACCTGACGGACCGCGTGCCGGCGCCAGTTCTTGTCGGAGTTCCCCTCGTCCCATTCGAAGCCCTCCAGCCCGGCGATGAACTCGTCGAGGACCCCCATGACAGGAGTATATGCGAGACATATACGCGTGGCAAGGTCACGAAGGCAGCGGCTCGGAGCGTCCGTCAAGCCACTTGCGCAGTTCAGCCACCACTTCGTCATCCGAAACAGGCTCGTCAACGAACCTGGGTTCCAGGTCGAGGAGTGCGGCATCGAATCGAGCGATGAGATTAGGTGACAGCAGGCTCAAGCGACTTCGAAGTCTTCGCTTGACCTCTTCCCAGGTGAGTCCGGAGGCCGGGTTCTTCATCAGGTTCGCCTGTCTCCGGGCCAGCTCTTCTTTGTGCCAGTCATGGATGGGTACCGCTTCGGGAGTGGCTGCCAGGTCATCCCACAGGTCTTCCACGAGTTGGAGCTTTTCGGACGGAGTCAGGTCAAAGATCGAGGGACCGTTTGGGTTCACCTGAAATCCTCCTGCAATAGGCTTGAAGCACAATGCAGCATCAGGCTCACATCCTCGTCGAAGAGGAGCTTCACGCTACCGAGTTTCGATAGGCGGCGCTCACGGGCCGCGGCGAAGGCCAGGCAGGCTCGAATACCCTCGCGCGTAAGGTCCGGAAAGTCGCTCAGAATCTCGTCCTCACTCATGCCGCCCGCGAGGTACTCCAGCACGTCGTACACGGTGATCCGCGTGCCCTTAATACACGTTTTTCCGCTTCGAACGGCAGGATTAACTGAGATGCGCTCTTGCCAGCTCATGGATCGGATGGTACCCTCCTTGAGCCTAGCCTCCCTCGTTATAGAACATCCGGGCGACAACCCTCGGGTTGCGGTGGGGTGTGCCCAGGTTCTGTGCAGGCGGTCGCCGGTCCGTAGGGGGCGACGGCTCTGTCGCCCCGCCGCCCTCCCTCGTAGGGGGCGACGGCTCTGTCGCCCCGCCGCCCCGAGGGCGGCAGAGCGTGGTGCCCAGGGGGCTGGAGGAGAGCTGCTGGCCGGCCCCCTGGCCACCACGCCTTGCCGCCCTCGGGGCGGCGGGCAGAC